>NZ_JBFSTC010000047.1:0-37583 GCF_041466605.1 Vibrio sp. 10N.247.310.17
ACTACTTCTTCTTGAAGATAAAAGCGGCTTTCCCCGGAAAGCCGCGATGAACCATTTTTTAGCCACGAATGATAGGTTTCATATGCTAGCGGTAACTTCCCTGCCCCTCCTCTTTCCAGTCAAGCTGTATCAACTCAACTATTTGTCCTATCTCTTGTGAGTACGCCCTTCCAACTTATCTCTTACAAACGAGTTATTTAGAACTAAGCTATATAGAGGCAACGGAATGCGAATGAGGTGCATATGGGAAAACAGGCTGTCTTTATATCGTTCATACCACCTTTATCATTACTAATAGCAACTGTTGTTTTTACTCCAACCGCATGGGCCAACAAAGATTACGGCCCGCTAATCAGTTATACCCAAGCACCATTGCAGTCAGTTCGTCTTACTCCAACGCTCCGCTCTGGCTTTCCGCTCGAAGAAAACAAGCTTGAAGTATTTGCTTCTTTAACCGCCGCGAGTATATGGGCTAACTCTCACGACTATCATTTAGACTATTATCAGAATCAACTTCAAACAGGGCTGAAATGGCAACTAACAACAGCATGGCAAATAGAGTTCAACTACCGCTGGTTATACGCCGCCAACAATCACCTTGATAAAGTCATCATCAATTACCACGATCTATTTGGCATCGACCAAGCAGGGCGGGAACGTAAAGACAGACACCAATTTGATGTTTACGCGCCAAGCCATGGCATCAATATCAGTGACTTCTCTGGCGACACGCTGACAAGTGCTTTCACACTCTACACTCAATACCAAATCATAGACCTTGAAAACCACGGACTATCTTTTGGTGTCTCCCTCTATCATAACAACGTCAGCCACGGTGCATTTAAGGGAAACAGCACCGAACAAAGCGCTCAACTCAACTATGCATACCAACTCGACATCAATACCTTCTATACAAGCTTAGGGTTAGCGAATCAGTCCAGTAGAGAAGCAGAGAATAGCTTTTCGCATAAGAAGACGACATGGTCATGGATGGGCGGCTATCAACTCACGCTATTTGAAAACCATGAATTGCATCTTGAATACCGTTGGTATGAAGGCGCAGAAGATGGTGACACTGAGTTTTCAGAAGCCGCGAATGAAATGATGTTTGGGTATCGCTATCTCATGCAACGCTCAGCGGTCGAGATATCCGTTATCGAGAACATCTTCAACATGAACAACTCCACCGATGTGACCTTCCAATAGGCCTATCGTCATCAGTGGTAAATGGCAGAAACAAAAAAGTCGAACGGTTAAATTCGACTTTGGAATACTATGTTATTTCTATATAAGTCAGAGCAACTACGCACTCATGATTCTTGAGACTGCGTTGCGAATGTCAGAATCGGCCGCGTTAGCAGGCAAGCTGAATGAGATATATTGATCGCCACGGAAGCTCATTGAGCGATCGATTTCTGCTAAGCAGTGAACCATAGAGCCATCGACGATGAATGACAGCTCGATCTCTTTATTATTCATAAAACCTCCGCTGCGAAATTCAATCTCTTGATAACAACCGGAGCGAGAAGCAAAGCTGTTGCCTTTTAAGAAGCCCTTCTCTACATCCGCTTTCACCATTGCCATACCCGATGCTTCCACACCTTGGATAATTTTAGCGACTGTTGGCAATGGGTGTACGGAGATGAAGTCGCGGTCTTTAGGATCAATCGCAAAGCCGATATCTAGGTTGGTTTCAACCCACACATGACACTGATTCATTTGCGCGTTCAACGCGGTGACTGGCGTTTCATCATTTAACTTAAGACGGAATGGCACCAATTTGGTTTCACCCGGTTGGATCACGAAAGGCTCTACGGCTTGAATACGACCTAACGAAAATGTTTCGTAGCTGGTGCTACCTTCCGTTTCGACTTTTACTTCTGTGTTGAGAACCAAGTTGATCAGGTCGATTTGTTGCTCAACGTCGCCGCCAACAATGTGAACATTGCCAGACAACTCTCCACCTTGGAAAACTTCAATATTATCTAAGACGGTATCAACTTTTGCTGCACCGATGCCCAAGGAGGCCTTTAATTTCTTAAACATATTATTTCCCTTTCTAATTATCTGATTTACGAATAGTTATTGCGTGACAATTTGCGACACTTGCCTCACAGAATCAAGCAATTTGCCCCATCTATGTTGAATAAGGTCACATTGCCCGAGGAAATGTTGAAATCGTGAAAAATTCCGTTACTCTATTTGTATAGTCAAATAAGGTTTCATTATGTCGAAAGCGCCGCTCTACCTTCAGATAAAACAGTTCATAGACGACAATATCACCAGTGGTCACTGGCCAGTGGGTTACCAGATAACCACAGAACTCGAACTCACCGAGCAGTTCAATGTGAGTCGAATGACGGTCAATAAAGCGATTCGAGATTTGGTGTCTGAAGGCAAGCTCATCAGGAAACCAAGACTGGGGACTTTTGTTTGTGAACCAGACGAAAAAGCGCAATCTCCGTTGCTTGATATCAACAACATCGCGCAAGAGATCAAAGACCGAGGCCAAACGTATACTAGCCAAGTTATCAAGCACGATAGCATCAAGGCTGATGAAAGCACGGCTACACGGCTAGGTGTGATGATTAATGCAGAAGTGTTCTATAGTGAAATCATACACTTTGCCGACAACGCACCGATTCAATTGGAAGCGCGTTGGGTGAACTCTCAAACCGCTCCAAAATACCTAGAGCAAGATTTCTCAACCTCTACACCCAACGAATACCTTTCAAAAAGCTGCCCGTTGAGTGCTATCGAGCATACGGTTGAAGCCATTATTCCTGACTCTCAAATTAGAACGTCACTAAAACTTTCTGAATCAGAGCCTTGCCTGCTTTTGAATAGAAGAACATGGAGCAAAGAACGGCTCATCAGCTTTGCATTGCTCTACCATCCCGGTTCTAAGTACAAATTAAGCTCCAAGATACTTCTAGATTAAAGAACATCATCCTGATCGCCGATCACATTTTTGCAACATCAACTTGATTCGGGTCAGCGTTTAGCCTATTTATTTGTATATACATTTAATATTTAGCAAAGATCTAGGTGATTATGAATTTGATCCTCAAAAACGCACGAGTGGTCTCCATGAGCTCGGGAGCCGATGGTTATCAGCCCTCTTCCCCTCAAGATATCGTTATCGAAAGCGGTAAAATCGTGTCCATCTCTTGTTCAAACCAAGGCGTACTTGCTTCTGAGTTAGAACAAGTAAGTATTGATGGTTCTTTGGATTACATCACCTATGATTGCAAAAACAAGTTAGTCACCCCTGGGCTGATTGATTGCCACACTCACCTCGTATTTGCGGGTAATCGTGCCAATGAATTTGAGCAGCGTTTGAATGGTGTGTCTTACACCGACATCGCCAAGCAAGGCGGCGGCATTCTAGCGACAGTCACTGCAACACGCGCAGCGCAAGAGTCTGAGCTGGTTGAAATGGCTTTGCCTAGACTCGATGGTCTACTAAGAAGTGGCGTAACCAGCATCGAAGTAAAATCTGGCTATGGTTTAACACTTGATGATGAACTCAAAATGTTACGCGCAGCCAAAGCGTTAGAGAATCATCGTCGAATTAAGATCACCACCACTCTCCTTGCAGCGCATGCTGTGCCACCTGAATATAAAGAACAACCGGACAGCTATATCGATTTGGTTTGCCAAGAGATCATTCCTAAAGCTGCAGAGCAAGGGCTCGCCGATGCTGTTGACGTGTTTTGCGAATCTATCGGCTTCAACCTAGAACAAACCGAACGTGTATTTGCAACAGCCAAAGCACATGGCCTCGCGATTAAAGGCCACACTGAACAACTTTCGAATATGGGTGGTAGCGCACTTGCAGCAAAATACGGCGCACTCTCTGTTGACCATGTTGAGTACTTAGATGAAACCGGAGTAAAAGCACTGGCAGAATCAGGCACAGTTGCCACCTTGCTACCCGGCGCTTTCTATTTCTTGAAAGAGACTCAACAGCCACCTATCGCCCTACTTCGTGAACACAAGATTCCAATGGCGATCGCGACCGACCTAAACCCCGGCACTTCTCCCTTTGCTGATTTAACGCTGATGATGAACATGAGCTGCACCCTGTTTGGTACGACGCCTGAAGAAGCGCTGCGCGGTGTAACTTGTAACGCAGCCGCTGCCATTGGCGATTCACAAACTAAAGGCAAAGTCGAAGTAGGTTATGCCGCTGATTTGGCTATCTGGAATCTCGAGCACCCAGCAGATCTGAGCTATCAAGTTGGTGTTCCTCATCTGCATAAACGCATTGTTAATGGCGAGGTGTGTCATGACTCAATCTAATTCCAACGGCATTCAAAAGAACTCAGAAACCGTACATAACTTCGTGTGGACGGGACGTAATGATCTTGAAGATGGCGCACTAGGTACACGCGTTCATCACATTACCAAACAAGTTCAAAGTAGCGATTTAGGTAACGAGCTTACTGATAGCGCTATCGCCTTAGTTGGCTTTGCCAGCGATGCAGGCGTTGCAAGAAACAAAGGACGAGTGGGCGCAAGACAAGCACCCAACCTGATTCGTCAAGCGTTGGCTAATATGGCTTGGCACAGTGATACACACATCGCGGACCTTGGTGACATCGAATGTAACGATGGTCAACTCGAAGTCAGTCAAAAACAGTGTGCTTCTGTTATTGCTAATGCTTTATCAACCAACAAAGTGATTACCCTTGGCGGTGGTCACGAAGTTGCTTGGGCATCTTTCCAAGGCCTCGCGGAACATTTACATAAAGCAGAACGCCTTCATAAAACTGAACGTATTGATAAAGATCAGCCAATACACAAACCTAAGATCGGCATCGTTAACTTTGATGCTCACTTTGATCTTCGTGAATTTGAAAGCGAAATCGCCGATGTTAAACCGAGCTCAGGCACGCCTTTCAACCAGATAAGTGATTACTGCCATACACATCAATGGCCGTTTCATTACGCTTGTCTTGGCGTGAGTGCTGCTAGCAATACCAAAGCGCTGTTTAACAAAGCTGACCAACTGGGTGTTTGGTATGAACACGACCGCAACATGACCCAAGTTAACCAAGTCGCTCAACTGGTTACGTTGCAAAAATTCATCGCTGAATGTGATTACCTCTATCTCACCATTGATCTCGATGTATTCCCCGCAGCGACTGCGCCGGGCGTAAGTGCACCAGCGGCAAGAGGCGTGAGCTATGAAGCACTCGCTCCGTTTCTAGAACAGATTTTCAAACACAGTGAAAAACTCATTATCGCGGACATTGCGGAATACAACCCAGACTACGACATCGATGGCCAAACGGCTCGATTGGCGGCACGTTTGTGTTGGGATATAGCCAGTGCAATGGCCAGCGACTAATCCAGCTATACCGATAACTACAACTACAACTACAACTACAACTACAACGATATAACGTGAAACAGAAGGAATTCCAAAATGACGGAACACCACAACAGTGACCCTCGTCTCGACACGACTCGCGAAATTCGCGCACCTCATGGCACCACTTTGCGCGCTAAATCTTGGTTAACAGAAGCACCACTGCGTATGCTGATGAACAACCTAGACCCTGATGTGGCAGAACATCCACATGCACTGGTTGTGTATGGCGGTATCGGTCGCGCGGCACGTGATTGGAAATGTTATGACAAGATTGTTGAAGTATTAGAGCGTTTAGAAGACGACCAAACGTTGCTTGTTCAATCAGGTAAACCTGTGGGCGTGTTCCCGACACATAAAAACGCACCTCGCGTACTGATCGCTAACTCGAACCTTGTTCCACACTGGGCGAACTGGGAACACTTCAACGAGCTCGATAAAGAAGGCTTGATGATGTACGGCCAGATGACCGCAGGTAGCTGGATTTACATTGGCTCACAAGGCATCGTTCAAGGCACTTATGAAACGTTTGTCGCTATCGCGAAGAAGCACTTTCAAGGAGAAGCAAACGGCAAGTGGGTTCTAACGGGTGGTCTTGGCGGTATGGGCGGTGCTCAACCTCTCGCAGCGACTATGGCTGGCTTCTCGATGATTGCGGTTGAATGTGATGAATCACGAATCGATTACCGCTTGCGTACAGGCTATGTCGACAAAAAAGCCACCAGCATAGATGAAGCGATGGCAATGATTAAAGAATCAGACACACCAATCTCTGTTGGCCTACTCGGTAACGCAGCAGATGTATTCCCAGAGCTTGTTGAACGCAATATCACGCCTGACGTAGTGACTGACCAAACCTCTGCCCACGATCCGCTGAACGGCTACTTGCCGCAAGGTTGGACGATGGAGAAAGCAGCACAAGAACGTACTATTGATGAAGCAAAAGTGGTGAAAGCCGCTAAGCAATCTATGGCTATTCAAGTTCAAGCTATGCTAGATCTTCAGTACCGTGGCGCTGCGACCGTAGATTACGGCAACAACATTCGCCAAATGGCACTTGAAGAAGGAGTGGAAAACGCATTTGATTTCCCAGGTTTCGTTCCTGCTTATATTCGTCCTTTATTCTGCGAAGGCATCGGCCCGTTCCGTTGGGCTGCTCTTTCTGGCGACCCTGAAGACATCTACAAAACAGACCAAAAAGTAAAAGAATTGATTCCAGATAACCCGCATCTACACAACTGGCTAGATATGGCGCGTGAACGTATTCAGTTCCAAGGCCTACCAGCTCGTATTTGTTGGGTTGGCTTGAAAGATCGTGAACGTTTAGGACAAGCATTCAATGAAATGGTGAAAAATGGCGAACTGAAAGCACCCGTTGTTATCGGTCGTGACCACCTAGATTCGGGCTCAGTAGCAAGCCCGAACCGCGAAACAGAAGGCATGATGGATGGCTCTGATGCAGTTTCTGATTGGCCTCTTTTGAATGCCCTTCTGAACACAGCTGGTGGCGCAACATGGGTTTCTCTGCACCATGGCGGCGGCGTTGGCATGGGCTTCTCACAACACTCAGGTATGGTGATTTGTTGTGACGGTAGCGAAGATGCATCACAACGTATTGCTCGTGTACTTCACAATGATCCGGCTACTGGCGTTATGCGTCATGCTGATGCGGGTTACGATATTGCCAAGCAGTGTGCTAAAGAGCAGAAGCTTGATTTACCTATGCTAAACGAAGAACTTCGTCGCCTTTAATGTCTGGAGAAAACATGTTGAATTTATTACTTAAGCCAGGACTTCTAGGCCTGCCTGAACTGCGTAAGATTAGCCGTAGCCCTGTGAGCTTATCACTTGATCCAGCAGCGATTCCAGATATTGAAGCGAGCATGCACGTTGTCGAGCAAGTGATTGCTGAAGATCGCACTGTGTATGGCATCAACACGGGTTTTGGCTTGTTAGCAAATACCAAAATCGCCCCTGAGGATTTAGAAGTACTACAGAAAAGTATCGTGCTTTCTCACGCGGCGGGCATTGGTAAATTCATGTCTGATGAAACTGTTCGCTTGATGATGGTGTTAAAGATTAACAGCTTGTCTCGCGGTTACTCTGGTATCCGCCTCAAAGTGATTAATGCCCTTATCGATCTTGTGAACGCACAGGTTTACCCATGTGTTCCACAAAAAGGATCTGTGGGTGCTTCAGGAGATCTTGCTCCCCTCGCCCACATGAGTACGGTACTGCTAGGTGAAGGCCAAGCACGCCACAACGGCAAGATCATCACTGGCTTAGAAGCAATGCAGATCGCAGGCTTGGAGCCTATAACGCTAGCACCTAAAGAAGGTCTGGCGCTGTTAAACGGCACACAAGCATCGACAGCCTTTGCACTAGAAGGTCTGTTCGCAGCTGAAGACTTATTCGCGTCTGCAACCGTGTGTGGTGCAATGTCTGTAGAAGCCGCGCTAGGTAGCCGTCGTCCGTTTGATCCGCGTATTCATCGCGTTCGTGGTCATCGTGGCCAAATGGATGCAGCACTTGCTTACCGCCATATGCTTGATCAAAAGAGCGAGATTGGTGAATCACATACTTGTTGTGAAAAGGTTCAAGATCCTTACTCACTGCGTTGTCAGCCTCAAGTGATGGGTGCTTGTTTACAGCAGATTCGTAACTCAGCAGAGACCTTAACGATTGAAGCAAATGCCGTATCCGACAACCCGCTTGTTTTCGCTGACGATGGCGACATCATTTCGGGCGGTAACTTCCACGCAGAACCTGTCGCAATGGCAGCAGATAACCTTGCATTGGCCATTGCCGAGATCGGTAGCTTGTCAGAGCGTAGAATGGCGCTGCTGATTGATAGCGCGCTAAGCAAACTACCGCCTTTCTTAGTCGATAACGGTGGCGTGAACTCAGGCTTTATGATTGCTCAAGTAACGTCTGCAGCACTCGCTAGTGAGAACAAAACCTTGGCTCATCCGGCGTCAATAGACAGCCTGCCTACTTCTGCAAACCAAGAAGACCACGTATCAATGGCCACCTTTGCCGCTCGTAGGCTTAGATACATGGCTGAAAACACCCGTGGGATATTAGCAGTAGAATATTTAGCAGCAGCACAAGGGCTCGATTTCCGTGCTCCGAATCTATCCTCTCCTCGTGTGGAAGAAGCGAAACAGATTTTGCGTGAGAAAGTGAGCTTCTACGACAAAGACAGATATTTTGCACCGGATATTGAACAAGCTAACCTGTTGCTCAAATTGTCCGTTCATAATCACCTAATGCCAGAAGGTACTTTGTGTAGCTTTTAAAGCAAAAACATTCTGAACAACACCCATTAGAGTGTCATATAAACAAGGGCTATTAATTAGCCCTTGTTGCATTGAGCCAAAGGCCATATCTCCCTTCAAATCGTCACATACCATCCAACGTATTTATCTAATTGACTGATATATAAGCAAAGTTAACTGGATAGACCATTAAAACCAAGTTAGTTAGCTATAATCCCCGCCAGATTTGATGACTAATAGCGATACTATGTTTCTGACACCTTACTTTTCTACTGAAGACAATCAATTTCAATTTACTCGTGAACAAGCTAGCCACTTTGCAAAAAAAGTAGCCGCTGACTTCAACCCAATTCACGATGAAGACAACAAGCGCTTCTGCGTGCCTGGCGATCTTTTGTTTGCAGTACTTCTGCAAAAAGAAGGCATCAGCCAAAAAATGCGTTTTGATTTTTCAGGTATGGTAGGTAACGGTATTGCGCTAAGCGTTGACAACAAGTGTGAGAAAGAAAGCTCACTGGTTGACGAGAAAGGCAAAGAGTACCTACACATGTCTTGTGAAGGTGAAAAGAGCCACGACCAAGCATTCATCGAGCACGTAGTAACAAATTACGTTAAGTTTTCAGGTATGAACTTCCCACATATCATGGTTCCTCTTATGGAAGAACAGCAAATGATGATCAACTGCCAACGTCCTCTTGTGATTTACGAGAGCATGGAAGTTGAATTTACTCGTCTAGACCTATCTCACCCAGAAGTTGAATTCTCAGGTGCGACTTTTGATGTTGAAGGCAAGCGTGGCATCGTGACACTGAACTTTGATTTCAAAGAAGACGGTGAAGTAGTCGGTAAAGGCGTAAAGCGCATGGTAGCAAGTGGTCTTAAGCCATACGACCAAGCTTCTGTAGACGACCTAGTAAACCGCTTCAACGAACGTAAAGAGATGTTTCTAGCTCAGTTCGCAGCTGCCGCTTAATCAGCACTCTTATTTACATCACTTGATGTAAATAGCTAGAGACAAGATCAATAAAGCCCAGCTTGGTATCACAAGCTGGGCTTTTTCATTTCGATGACTAATGACATCAAGCTACTCAAGTCAAAACTAAACCCAGCGTCTAACCTTTTGTTTATAATCAACATATTCCGCACCGAACAATTGCTCTAGAGCGCGTTCTTCTGGCTTAATTTGGAACTGATTCATGTACATTACGAATACAAAACTGAGTAAAACACTGAACAGGTTTTGGAAGAAATAGCCAAAACAAAACAGTAGGATAAATAGCCCTAGATACATAGGGTTTCGCGTGTAGCCAAAGATTCCACTGTCCACAACTGCAGAAGCGGTGTCGACTTTGATCGGATTAACGGTGGTTTTCTGTTTGCGAAACTCCCATATGCCTGATATTCCAATAACACCACTCAAGACAATCCCGATACCGAGCGCAACCATTCGATAAGGCAGTGCCAATGTTCCTTGGCTCAACTGCTGAGCGCAGAAGTATGATGCTACGAATACAATAATGAACAGTGCAACGGGTGGTACTTTTAATTCTAGAAATTTCATACTTTTCCTTATTAACATTCCTTTGTTAGTTTAGAAAAAAGCCCAGCAATTGCTGGGCTAAATGTATTAAAGAATTTTTGCTAGCGCTTGTAATGGGTGAGCAAGCTTCTCACCTTCAAAACGCTTCACTTGGCTACGGCAAGAATACCCCGTCACCAAACAACGATCTTTTGGTAAGTCCTGCATTTGAGGCTTCCAGCTTAAACCGTATATATCTTTCGACATTTGTAGCTTATCGACTTCATGCCCGAAGGTGCCCGCCATGCCACAACAGCCGACCGGAACGCTGGTTAACGCAGCACCAAAGTGCTTGAAGATAGTGCCCCACTCTTTTTCAGCGTTCGGCATTTTGGTTTTCTCAGTACAGTGAGCAAACAAGTACCACATATCTTCACTTGCTGAGCGTGCTTCGAACTCACCTAACGATGGCATTAACCATTCATGCACGGTAAGCACATCAAAGTCGCCACGCTTGTCACCTAAGATCTCAACGTATTCATCGCGGTAACAAAGCACAAGAGCAGGATCAACACCCACCAAAGGAATACCGATATCAGCAACCATCGACAAGAAATCCGATGTTGATTTCGCTTCACGTGCAAAACGATTTAAGAAGCCTTTAATGTGCAGAGCTTTACCATTTGGCTTAAACGGCAGCAACACCGGAGTTTTACCAAGTTTTTGAGCCAGAGTGACGAAGTCTTCAATCACCTCCGCATCATAGAAGCTAGTGAACGGGTCTTGAACGATCAGCACATGCTGTTTCTTCTCTTCAGAAGACAAGCCTTCTAAGTACTGTAAGTCGAAGAGTTGCAGATCTTTGCTCGCCAGACGATTTTTAAGTGTAGGTACCGACATCAAAGGAGCATCAACATAACCGACCGTCTTAGCCGTTGCCGTTTGTATCCACTTTTGACCCAATGCAGCGTTCACTACTTTTGGCGCTTTCGCCATCAGCGGCAGCATGGTTTCAATGTTAGCGACTAAATAGTCTTTTGCTGGGCGCTGGTAACGCGAATAGTAGATGTTTAAGAATCGAGAACGGAAACTTGGTACATCAACTTTAATAGGACACTGGCTCGCACACGCTTTACACGCCAAACAACCGTTCATCGCTTCATGAACTTCATGCGAGAAATCGTACTCATGGCGTTTGTTCATCGTGTTACGAACACGTTCCACCATGGTTTTAATCGGAGTATTGTCCTTCAGCGCTTCTTGCTCTAAATCGAGAATATCGACGCCTTGTTCCGTTAACTGACGCAACCATTCACGAACCAAGCCTGCACGGCCTTTTGGCGAATGACGACGGTCTGCAGTTACTTTCATCGAAGGACACATTGGCGAGCTCGTATCGTAGTTGAAGCACAAGCCGTTACCATTACATTCCATGGCTTGTTTGAAGCTATCACGAACTTGTACGTCGATCTGACGGTCATAGAAGCCACGCTTGGTATCGGTGACTTTCACCAATTCAGCGTCGCTTTCTAATGGCGTACAGATCTTGCCTGGGTTCATCTTGTTGTGCGGGTCGAACGCTGCTTTAACACGTCTTAATTCGGTAAACAGCTCTTCACCAAAGAAGTCAGGACCATACTCAGAACGGAAGCCTTTACCGTGTTCACCCCACATCAAGCCGCCGTATTTAGCCACCAGCTTAACCACTTCATCAGAGACTTCATGCATCAATGCTTCTTGCATCGGATCACACAAATCTAAAGCAGGACGAACGTGCAGTACGCCCGCATCCACGTGACCAAACATGCCGTAATTCAACTCTTTTGAATCGAGTAAGACTCTAAATTCAGAGATGAAGTCGGCCAAGTTTTCCGGTGGTACACAGGTGTCTTCAGCAAAAGCGACTGGCTTAGCTCGGCCTTTCGCCGCACCTAATAGACCTACCGCTTTCTTACGCATGTTGTAGATTCGGCCAATGCTCGCCAAATCACTGCACACTTGGAAGCCAATCACACCCGCGTCTTCAGTTTCTACCATGCTTTCAAGCTGTGCGGTCAGCGCTTGAACTTGTTGTTCAACTTCCGCTTCATCTTGGCCTGCAAACTCAACCATGTTGATACCAAGCATCTCTTTATTTGGAACATCCATAAGCAAATCGCTCACGGTGTGCCAAACAATGTCTTGTTTCGCTAGGTTCAATACTCTTGAGTCAACGGTTTCAACAGACAGCGCTTTCGCTTCTACCATGAACGGCGCATTACGCAGTGCAGAATCGAACGTGTTGTATTTCACGTTAACCAACGTTCGTGCTTTTGGAATCGGCGTGAGGTTCAGCTTTGCTTCAGTGATGAATGCTAATGAACCTTCTGCACCACATAGAACACGAGTCAGGTCAAAGCTATCGTCTTCTTCGTTGATTGCGTTCTTTAAATCGTAACCAGTTAAGAAGCGGTTCAATGGTGGGAATTTATTAAGAATTTGAGCGCGCTTATCTCGACAAACGGCTTCAGTTACTGCAAGGGCATGGTGAGCAAATTCACCTTCAGCAGGTAAGCCGTGTGATAAATCGGATTCGAGACATGAACCATCTGCGAAGACCGCTTGCAGCGACAACACATGGTCAGACGTTTTACCGTACTTCAATGACCCTTGGCCCGAAGCATCGGTATTGATCATTCCACCTAAGGTTGCTCGGTTACTGGTAGAAAGGTCTGGAGAGAAAAAGTAACCATACGGACGCACAGCATCGTTCAATTGGTCTTTAACGATACCTGACTGAACTCTTACCCAGCCTTCTTGCTCGTTAATCTCAAGAACCTTGTTCATATAACGAGAAAGGTCAACCACGACGCCTTTTGTTAAAGACTGTCCGTTAGTACCGGTACCACCGCCACGAGGGGAAAAGGTCACGCGTTCGTAAGCAGATTTTGCACCCACTTTACCGAGCAGCACAACGTCTTGGGTTGTTTTAGGGAGAATAACTGCCTGCGGCAATTGCTGATAGACACTGTTATCAGTCGCCACAGCCAAACGGCTAGAATATTGAGATTCAATGTCGCCAGTAAAGCCCGCTGTTTTTAGTTCATCTAAAAAACGTACGACTACTGGATCGACATCAGCATTGAGTTGAAGTCTTGGTAACATTTGCTTCCTGCCCCTACTTCGCTGATCCTATCAGCATTGGGTTATCTGAGATTTTTAATATTTTTCTTTGAATTTCGTCACTTTACTACTATTAAGATCATATAAAAAGGTGATCAAATAAGAATCTCGGTGCAAGAATGGAGAAATAGTCACTTTCGTCTTAATTCAGTAGTAAGATAGTAGATAACTTTTTTACGACATCTCCATGAGCAAATAACAATGAAAAAAAGCAAAACAGTCACAACTGAAGATATTCTTCTTAAGCTATGCCAATCAGTCTCAAACGTACTTACTTCAGCGACGGCTTCACAGGTGTCCTACTCAGCCATGGTTCAAAAGATCAACAAGACAAGTCTTAAGCCAGATTTTGGTTGTTTCGTCTTGTTCGACGGCGGGTTTTCAGGTCTTGTTGTGATCAATTTTACGTCGAAAGCAGCGCTAGAGATCTACACAAATTACATGCGTAATATGGGCATGCCTGAAGACGAACTCGCTGTACTTCATACTTCAGACGAAGTAGGTGATGTATTAGGTGAGTTGATGAACCAGTTGGTTGGCGACTTTACCAACAAAATCCGTAAAGAACTGCAAACTAACATCACACAAAACCAACCGAAAATGCTGGCACTGAACAAGCAAGTGAACCTTTCTGTTGATACTAACTTAGATCGCCCGCAAGCTCGTCGTGTTACTTTCTCTACTGCCGACAACAACATTTTCTACCTTGAGCTTGCAATGGACAAAACAGAATTCATCCAATTGGAAGAATTCGAAATCGCTGAAGACGAATGTCCAGACAGCATTCTTGAAGCGACTCAGAAAAAAATGCAAGAACCAAAGCAGCCAGAGCAAAGTTCAGGCAACAATTCTGCAGCTGATTTACTCGATGAACTTGGAATCTAGTTTGCGAAAGCTCTAGCACTTCCTAAAAATCGTGTCACTAACGCCATCAATCCTCTTGATGGCGTTTTGTTTTGTCCGGGAGTCGCTACTTCCTTCCTATATCCTTATCTTCCATAATCGTTCACCACATTCCTACAAATGACTTTTGACTTTGCTGTTACTCGCCAAAACATGTAAAATGTTGGACTTTTAAAAATTTGCGGTAATGATTAAGTTGTCGATGGATAAGAAAAAAGCCCTAAAGAAAATTGCCAAGTGTCTTGAGCTTGGAAACTCTGCGAACGTCAATGAAGCTGCCAATGCGATAAAAATGGCGCATAACTTGATGCTAAAATATGGTCTCGAAAAGGACGATATTGAATTTATCAAGATGGGAAAAACTCAATCCAGTCACCTGTTACCTGCAAATATCAGCTCTACACTGCTGCGTGTTATTCGTGGTATTAACACCAAGTTTGGCGTAGAAGCCGTGTTACTGAATCACAAAGGCCTTAAGCGCGTTGAATTCATTGGTGAAGCCGATCGCGCTATCTTCGCGGCTTTTGCGTTCGATATTATTTATCGCGAACTGAATGAGCACACTGGCCAATTCAGAAACAGTTTTGCGGGCTCGGGAACAGGGACACTAGAAGTAACACGTCGCGTAAACTCTTACGTTTCGGGTTGGGTAGAAGGTGCGCTTGAAAAACTGCCTGTTATTACCCCAGACGACGAGTCAAACAACAAAATCAATAACTACATTGATAAAGAATTTGAAAATATTGACCGTGAAACGTTCAAACAACAACTCAGAGAAGCGATGAAAAACCTCACAGCAGACTATGAAGTTGGTTTGAAGAAAGGTCGAAAACTGTCTGTAAATCGACCAGTTGGCGGAACTCAAGCCGTTAAAAAGATAACTAAATCATAGAGCCACTTTACATTGCTTCAGCGTATTGATAAAAACCACCAATAGGACTTATTGTTGTCTTTCGTAATTCATGCGTTTGACAGAAGTACATGATGGAGAAATACGTTGAAAAAAATCACACTAGCCCTGGCACTCACTGTTGCTCTAACGGGCTGTCAAGCGACACAACGCCAAAACGCGACAACCGGCGAATCTGAGACTAATTCCGCAACTCAAGGCGCTTTACTTGGTGCAATCGCCGGCGCTGTTGCTGGTGCAGCTACGGGTGACGACTCTAAAGACCGTCGTAAGCGTGCACTCATCGGCGCAGCAGGTGGCGCCGCAGTTGGCGGTGGTATCGGTTACTACTTTGACCAGCAAGAAGCTGCACTTCGTGAAGAACTCATGAACTCAGGCGTTCAAGTAGAGCGTGTTGGTGAGAACCAACTTCTACTTCGCCTAGAGAACGGCATTGGCTTCGATTCTGGTTCTTACGCTTTAGAATCAAGCATCCACAAAACACTTCGCGGCGTTGCGCGCATCTTAGTTGAATACCCAGACACTAGCCTAGTGATCGAAGGTCACACTGACAGCACAGGCAGCGAGTCTTCTAACCAAGTTCTTTCTGAGCGTCGTGCTGAATCGGTTCGTGCATTCTTGATCTCTCAAGACGTTGCTGCAGGCCGTGCCATTGCTCGTGGTAACGGTGAACGTTACCCTCTGTGTGACAACAACACCTCTCAAGGTCGCGCTTGTAACCGTCGCGTAGAAATTCAAATCTTGCCGCTTAAGTAGCACGATTAAAGCCCAGTTCGTCTTTATCTATTGAATTAACCTCTATATAGTTGCTTATCGTCGTGTGGCTTGTTCAAAGTCACACGACGAGCCATATTCATACTGATATACCGACTCTGGGCTTTTTAACGAGACTTATCTATTGTTTATCCTATCCAACTTTCTGTCATCATCACTTCTTAGAACTCTATTTTTCACCCTCATCTTTTCTACAATACAGTTCTCTACTGCACACATCGTTCATGCAGAAAGCAACGTTGCATTCTCGATAGAATCTCAACCTCAAGATCCAGTTTCTCAATACCAACTAGCTCAAGCTTATGAATCAGGTAATGATGTCCCTTTGAGCACCAACGATGCATTTTATTGGTACTCGCAATCCGCAGAAAACGGCAATGCAGATGCGCAATTTAGGCTGGGTGAATGGTACTTGGCAGGATCAGGTGTAGAGCAAAGCAACAAGCTAGCTTTAGAATGGTTTATTAAATCAGCCTTACAAGGTAACCAACGCGCGCCTATCGAAGTCGCAAAGCTCTACGAATCCTCACTTGAGGAAGAACTCCTAAAACCATTAGATGAAGCACAGCTATGGTATGAAGCGGCCTTAAAAAACAATCCAACAGCCGAAGATGGCTATAGCCGTATTCTGGAAGCGCAATTCAACCAGCAACGTGCCAAGCAGATCTCTTCGATTGAGAAGCTCAATGACAACGTCATTGCTGAAAGCAGCACGAATCAGAGGCTATCTAATCCAGAGCGAGCAAGTAGCTCCCCTTCTTATCTGCCCTCTAGAGAGCAGGTAACACGTTCTAACCTAACGTATTCAGACTATCTAATTGGCACAGCCTTAGCCGTGTTGATTTCAATTGTCAGCATTATCATGACTCTGGTGATATCAAAAAGAAGACACGCTCTAAAATCGGGGGAATTGGGGCAACAAAAGCAGACACTTGAAGCACAGCTTAGCTCGAAGGACTTCACTATTAAGCAGCAGAAACGTCAGCTGCACACGATGTTCCATGAGTTAAAAAAACAGAAAAATGACAACAGCCTGAACAATTTACAAGTAGCCTGCGCTCTATTTGGGTATACACCTAGCTCAATTCCGAATCAAAAAAGCATTAAAATTCGATATAAACAGCTATCCAAAATCTACCACCCAGATGGTTACGGGTGTGACGAAGAGATGAAACGTTTGAACAATTCGCTAAAAACCATCCTTAAGAGTGTTACAAAAACGTAAACAACCAAGCAAACTCGATTTCCAAAGTCGCAAAGATATCGATTTTATTAGTACTGCAATCGATCCCCCTCTCAAAAACAGGTAACAAACTATTAACTAATGAGTCTTACTTGTGTCATAATTTGCGCCGAAAATACACCTGACTTAAACAGGTGAGGAGAGAATATGTTCACAATAGAAGGCGTTTGTGATTGGTGCAAAAAGCCAAGCCTAGTTAAAAAGCACGACTACCTAGATGGTAAGTGTCATCATGCATGTCAAGAGTGCAATGATATGGCCACCATTGATGTTCGCCAGTTCAATATTGGTGAAATGGAAATGAGAGCAAAACTCTCCCAAGCGACATTGAGATAAGCAACACCGTTGAAATATAAGAAAGCGCCTAAGGCGCTTTTTTTGTATCTGAGATTTATCTTCTTATCTTCTTATCTTCTTATCTTCTTATCTTCTTATCTTCTTATCTTCTACACAGGTGTATACAGTACTTTTCTGTCAAAACCACTGTGTACACCTGTATAAAGCTCACATTTCTTCAACTTATGAGACAAAACAACAAATTCATTCAAATTTAATTTTTATAATATTTTCAATTACTTAAATAAAAGCCACCTCCATACCCAAGCAAGATCGTCCAATAATCCCTCAAAAAACGCTTGATCTTATAAGCAACAAAAACTACTGTATACACATACAGCATGTATATAAGGACAGCAAAATGATTCCAGCACACGTTAAAGCACAACACTCTAGCCCGCTAACTCACTGCGCATTTACATCCGTCTCTCGTGACACAAAAAGTTCAAACGAAGAAGCGTTGTTTGCCAAAATGGCGTTGCTGTCCAATCAACATCAGTGGTTACTGTTTACGGCTCAAACACCAAGACCATCGGCTAAACAACTGCAGCAACATAATGTTTGCTGTGATCGTGTTATTCACATGAAAGCCTCTAATCAAATGACAGAAGTAGAAACCGTCGAGAAAGCCATTCGATCTAAGAATGCGAGCGCGATTGTTGCGAGTGCTTCGATTGATCAATTCAGTCAGCAATACCTAAGAACATTAGGAATGCGCTTTCAGTGCGAAGTCTTCTTTATTGATGCCAATTCAGAGCGTATTCACTAGACCACCTTACTTAATAACATTTTGGCTAGCAAACTTAAGTTAACTTGACAGCATGGCTCCAAAACACAGTCCAAATATACTGCCTTCCCCTGCCCTACAATTCGCCAATTTTTTAGCGGATTGTTAGGCGGGGGTTTTTATTTAAACAATAGATTTAGCAATCGTTTGCTTTTTCTCTGGAAGCAAATAGTAGATTGGGTATAATGCCCGTCTAATCATGTGCACACCGCACTTCTCTGTATGACGTTTGATAAAAGATAGGAATGTCTAAATGAGCCTTGCTGATCAAGTTCTTGCCGTAAATGATGACCTACCAATCCGTACTGATAAACCTGTCCACAGTGGCAAGGTTCGTTCGGTCTACTGGTTAACTGAAGAAGATAGCCAACGACTAATTAAAGAGAAAGGCTACGATGTAGCACCAGATGCGCCTTTAGCAATCATGGTGATCAGTGACCGTATCTCTGCATTTGATTGTATCTGGCGTGGTGAAGGGAATCTAAAAGGTGTTCCAGGTAAAGGAGCGGCTCTGAATGCTATCTCTAACCACTGGTTCAAATTGTTTAAAGACAACGGCCTCGCTGACAGTCATATTCTTGATATCCCTCACCCGTTCGTATGGATTGTACAAAAAGCTCGCCCAGTCATGATCGAAGCGATTTGTCGTCAATACATCACAGGTTCAATGTGGCGTGCATACGCAAACGGCGAACGCGAATTCTGTGGTATCGAGATGCCAGAAGGCCTTGAGAAAGACAAGAAATTGCCTGAGCTACTGATCACACCTTCTACAAAAGGGATTTTGAAAGGTATTCCTGGCGTTCCAGAAGCTGATGATGTGAACATCACACGTAACAACATCGAAGATAACTTCGCAGCGTTCAACTTTACTCAAGCAAGTGACATTGCGCATTACGAGAAACTTCTAAAAGAAGGCTTCAACGTAATTAGCCAAGCACTAGCAAAAGTCGATCAAACCTTTGTCGATACGAAATTTGAGTTCGGCTACGTGAACGATGCTCAAGGCAAAGAAAAGCTTATCTACATGGATGAAGTCGGTACTCCAGATTCATCTCGCATTTGGGATACTCAGGAATACAATAACGGTAACATCGTTGAGAATTCAAAAGAAGGTTTCCGCCAGTTCCTGCTTAACTACTTCCCTGATACGGACATTCTTTTGAACAAAGAGCGTATGCCAGAGCGTGAAGCGTTAGCTCGTGACAATGAACTTCCATTGGATTCATTGATGTCTCTGTCACGTACTTATCTTGATATCGCGGCGAAGATTACAGGTGCGGAAATCGTACTGAGTGAGAATCCTAAGCAAGAGATCATCGATGTATTGCGTGCTGACTATGGTCTAGTTGACTGATTGCATTCTAGAAAGCGAGTAAGCTCGTAAACACAAGTTCCAGATACTAAAAGGGCCTCATCATTATTGAGGCCCTTTTTCGTGTGCGATTTTTAATATTCTTTGAGCTCGCTCCTAAGCTCTAAGCTCTAAGCTCTAAGCTCTAAGCAATACTGATAGATTAAAGCTTAATAGTAAACTCTTCTCCAGTATTCTCGGCAATCACCAAATGACTGCGCGATTCAATGTACTCGATCTGCTCTTCTTCAAGAGAATATGGCATAGCAACTTTGAGTTCATTGATCCCCTCTAGCTTGGCTAGCTTGAGTAAGGTAACAATGTTTGACTCATCACTTTTACGCGTCGACATCGATTTCAATGCCATCTGCCATAAACGATCTTCAGGGCTGGCTAGCTCTTTAATGCTATCTCGCCAGACGGTACTAAATACTGGCGCAATCGTGGTTAGTGCTTCCAGAAAAGTCCATTTTTTACTGCATGAGGCGCCAAGAAATGTTGTGTAATCAAACTCTACACGCGTCTCTGTCTGTTTATCCATGATGTCCCCCGACACTTTGACAACACAATATACTCAATATCTATCAACTCTTTCGTTATAGCAATAGGATATAGAAGAATAGTCTTTTATGACCTTTTGATTGGTTAAAAAGGCATATAAAAATCAAACTTGTAACAAAATAAGTACTGAAAAAACATATATGCGCCTATTTGATTAATATTTTAGAGATAAAACTAATCCATCTATTTGATATCAATTATCCGACTCGCTTTTTTGTACTGGATACGCCAGCCAGACCATGTAGGGAGCTCCCAACGTTTTGGCGATAACTTTCGACTGCCCGATTGATAGTGAACGTAAATCAGCTTGCGTGCCGGCAGGTATTCGACTTCGAGTTGCAAGTCGGCAAGGCTCAATGCAAACGGGTACTTTTCCGAAAACTCTGAATAGAGCCAAGTCGGGATACCATCGAATGGAATATCTGCATGGTCGAACATTTCCAATTCGCTCACATCAGTGACACCTAACACTTCAAGCTGCTCTATTAACCATAGCTCAAAGTTAATGTTCTCAATTTCTGGTGTGTATTGGGTTTGTTCATCGAGACCGAGTTTCACATACAGCTGCCAATGTTTGATTTGTTGAGTGCGAGCTTGTGCAAAACCGGGAAGTTGAACCCCATTCGATACAAGATCGACGATCGGCTTTAACGATAGTTGCCCTTCCGCTGCCACGAGCTTGGTCGTGATCGTACGGCCAGCGTACACCAATGTCATCTCAGTAAAAACGCCATCATCATTGACCACGGTTTCACCTTGTTGCCACTCTCCCATCTCCGCTTCAATCATAAGATCCAAAGGAATAGGTGCCGTGACCGTCGCTAGGGTTAGTGTCTGCTTAACACCTCTTCCCGGCAAGCTGTGAGTATCCAACACCAACATCGCTCGTGCATTATCAGGGAAACGGTTCTGACGACCGAGTACCACCTCTAACGCTCCATTGGCAAACGCTTCTTTCCTTTTAAGTCGGCGCACAAACACCAGTTCAGGATGCAGATTCACAATGGTCTTGAGCAGTTCAATGCGTTGGAAACGTGACGCGACTTCTAGCTGAGGTAGCTCAAACACCTCCCGCATTTGCTTCGCCAAACCTTGGGCTTCATTCAGTGCTTGCTGGTCGATGTCTAAATGCGGATATTCTCGACCACGCACAATCTGAATCAACAGGCTTAAATCACACCCTTCCTTCTCTTGTTGCGCGAGCGCTTCTAGGTGTTCTGCATTGTTTGGTAACTGATACAAGCGAGCAGGAACGGACAGCGCCGCTGTGAGATCGACCATCGCTTCTTTTAATGCTTTGGTTTTGATTCGAGTAACGATATCGGCATACAAAGCATCAATCGGCAGCGGATACAGCTTTTTACCATGCTCGGTAACTTGATGGTCGCTATTAATCGCCTTCATCGTCAGCAAGGTTTGAGTCGCGCTGTTTAATGACTTCTCAGGAATAGGATCAAGGAAAGACAAGCTCTCAAACGGAGCACCACAACATGCCGCGGCCAACATAGGCTCGGTCAGTTCTTCACGCTGCAATTCAGGCGGTGTGACTAACTCTAACGCCGCATGCTCTCCATATAGACGCACACAAACGCCATCCATTACCCTACCCGCGCGGCCAGCTCGCTGTTTGGCACTCGCTCGTGATATGGATTTAAGCATCAGTGTGGTTCTGCCATTACGCTGAACGGTGCGTCTCTCAAGCCCTGAATCTATCACCACGCCAATGTCAGGAATGGTTAATGAGGTTTCTGCAACGTTGGTCGCAAGGATGACCTTTCTCAAACCATTACCTTCAGTATTAATATTACGACCCGATAACGCTAAATCTCGCTCTTTATCACTGACTGACGCATGCAATTTAACGACTTGGATATCTGGATTTTTCACTAAGGCTTGTTCGCATTGCACGATCTCTTTTTTACCCGGCAGAAAAACCAACATATCGCCAGAAGAAGCGATCAACTGATGATTCACTTCTTCCGCAATGCGCTGCTCTAGATGTCGGATATCAGGCAGAGTTCTGGATTCGTTCGCTCGGTGCTCAATCTCAACTTGATAAGTTCGCCCTTCACAGCTTATTCGATTCGCATCCAAATACTGAGCAAGGCGCTCACCCTCAATGGTTGCTGAAGTGATCACCAAACGATGACTCTCCTTTTGTTTCAGAATCGCCACCAGCAGATCAATGTCCCAGCGTCTCTCGTGAAATTCATCCACCACGATCACATCAAAGTTAGCCAATCCATCTTCTGATAACCAACGTAGCGCAATACCGGGCGTCACAAAAACAACGTCAGTTTGCTCGTTGTATTCTGATTCAAGCTTAATCGCATAGCCCACTTTGCTACCAAGCTTCTCGCCCGATAGCTGTGCGAGATACTTAGCCAGTGATGTACACGCGATGCGTCTTGGCTCCACCACCAGCACTCGCCCATGTTGAGAAGCCCAAAGTGGCAGGCGCGTAGATTTACCCGATCCGGTTTCCGCTTCTACGACAAGGTGAGAATTAGCGATTTGTTCGTGGAATACGTTTTGATAAGCATCGATGGGAAGTAATGACATAAAATGGCGAGTCGCGAAAAAGTGTGAGCAAAGTATAACGAATTATCGTGTTGAAATTCGATAAGTGTGGGACAGAGGTAAGAATATCATTTTGTTTGCTCAGATCACGGAGAAACTATTTACAATTGAATAACTAAACCGTTATCATTTTTCAGTTACCCTTTCTCCCATATTAGGCATCTAATGAACAACGATAAACGCCCTCTATATATCCCTTATGCTGGTCCTGCTCTACTAAGTACACCTCTTCTAAACAAAGGCAGCGCATTCTCTGCTGAAGAGCGCAGTTCTTTCAACCTTGAAGGTTTGTTACCGGAAACAACCGAAACAATCCAAGAGCAAGTAGGACGTGCATACAAACAATATTGTAACTTCGAAAGTGATATGGATAAGCATATCTACCTTCGTAACATCCAAGACACTAATGAAACGCTTTTTTATCGTTTAGTTCAAAACCACATCTCTGAAATGATGCCTATCATTTACACGCCAACGGTTGGCGCAGCATGTGAGAACTTCTCAAATATTTACCGTCGTGGCCGTGGTCTGTTTATCTCATACCCGAACCGCGATCGTATCGATGATCTACTGAATAATGCGACAAACCACAACGTTAAAGTTATCGTGGTTACGGATGGTGAGCGTATTCTTGGTTTGGGAGACCAAGGCATCGGTGGTATGGGTATTCCAATTGGTAAGCTAGCACTGTACACAGCTTGTGGTGGTATTAGCCCAGCTTACATGCTACCAATCGTGCTCGATGTGGGTACCAACAACCCTCAACGTCTTGCTGACCCTATGTACATGGGCTGGCGCCATCCTCGTATTACGGGTGCTGACTACGATGCATTCGTTGAAGAGTTCATCCAAGCGGTTCAACGCCGTTGGCCTGATGCATTAGTTCAGTTCGAAGATTTCGCACAAAAGAACGCAATGCCACTGCTTGAGCGCTACAAAGATCGCATCTGTTGTTTCAACGATGACATCCAAGGTACAGCTGCCGTAACGGTTGGTTCTCTACTTGCAGCATGTAAAGCAGCGAACAGCAAACTGTCAGATCAACGTATCACCTTCTTAGGTGCGGGTTCAGCAGGTTGTGGTATTGCTGAAGCTATCATTGCTCAAATGGTGTCTGAAGGTATCAGCGATGCACAAGCTCGCTCTCAAGTTTACATGGTTGACCGTTGGGGCTTGCTACAGGAAGGCATGCAAAATCTGCTTGATTTCCAACAGCGTCTGGTTCAAACCAACGAAAACACCAAAGACTGGGAAAGCGACGGCACTGGTTTCTCTCTACTTGACGTTGTTCGCCACGCGAAACCAACCGTATTGGTTGGTGTGTCTGGTGCTCCGGGTCTGTTCAGCAAAGAAGTCATCAAAGAGATGAACCTACACTGCGAACGCCCTATCGTGTTCCCACTGTCAAACCCAACAAGCCGTGTTGAAGCAACACCAAATGACATTATTCGTTGGACTGACGGCCAAGCGCTTGTTGCGACAGGTAGCCCGTTTGAGCCAGTGGTTCACAACGGCACCACTTACCCAATCGCTCAGTGTAATAACAGCTACATCTTCCCAGGTATTGGCCTTGGTGTATTGGCTGTGAATGCTTCACGCATCACTGACGAAATGCTAATGGAATCAAGCCGAGCACTTGCAACGTGCTCCCCACTTGCTATCAATGGCTCAGGTGCTCTACTTCCACCATTGGAAGAGATCCACACCGTATCTAAAAAGATTGCTTTTGCCGTTGGTAAAAAAGCGATTGAGCAAGGTGTTGCTCTAGAGATCACTGAAGAAGCACTACAACAAGCGATTGACCAGCACTTCTGGCAGCCGGTTTACCGTCGCTACAAGCGTACTGCATTCTAATAAACGTGCTGCGCTTGGAATAAAGAGCGTTAACTACTCTTACAAGAGCCTCTGCAACTGCGGGGGCTTTTTTCTTTACACTGTCTTGTCTTTTTAACTGATTTTTCTCATTTTTATTTGGTATTATCGAGCACTCAAAAATTATTGCTCAGTCAAAGGACCATACCGAGAGTGAAATTTGATTCTCACATTTTCCGTAGCCACTTATTAAAAGCTTACAAAAAACTGCAAGGTTTTCTGTTTGGCGCTTTCCTCGTGTTCTTAATAGGCAGCGCTGCGGTTATTGCGATCGATTATTGGGTTTCATGGCAAGCAGAAGATCGCATCATCTACGATATAGATGAAGTGCCCGAGCTTGAGGTCGCCGTTGTGCTTGGCACAAGCAAATATTTAGGTAGAACACTCAACGACTATTATAAGCACCGAATCGAAGCGGCAATTGAGCTGTTCGATCGTGAAAAGGTAGACCAATTTCTACTGAGTGGCGATAACGCTCATCGCTCTTACAATGAACCGTGGACGATGAAACGCGACTTGTTAAAAGCGGGCGTCCCCGATGAACGCATCAATCTAGATTATGCGGGGTTCAGAACCCTAGATTCGATTGTTCGCGCCAAAAAGATATTCGATACCGATAACTTCCTAATCATCACTCAGAAGTTCCACTGTGAAAGAGCGCTATTTATCGCTAACTCTTATGATATTAATGCGCAGTGTTTGGCGGTTTCAGGACCAACCCATCATTCAGGAACCTCAATACGTTTACGTGAAGTATTTGCACGTACCAAAGCGTTTCTTGATCTGTATATTATTGGTACTACGCCAAAATTCCTTGGCCCTAAAGAGCCGATCCAACCCAGTCCAAAACCAGAATCATTGCCGATTCCTAGCCCTATTGCTGACCCCAATGCAAACCCTATAGCAGACCCCACAGCAAACCCTACTGAAAATCCGATTGCAACTCCTTCAGTAAGCCCTATTTTAGAACCAGCAGAGACCGATGTGTAGAAAACTACACATTTTGAATTTGTTGCCTCACACTTCCCCATTGTTAAGCAAAAACACACCAACACTCCTTTATTAACTTGAGTAACATTCTCCCAACAAAGTCTGACCCTACATCAAGTCTATATACCTCGAAAATAATAAGCACCGCTCAACGAAGTCGTGCACCAATAAAACGAGGATAAACAAAAGGAGCGTCTTATGACGGCACTTGTTACTACACTGAAACACTGGTTGTTTACCCGCAACAGCATGATATTAATTGGTAATTTCACGCTATTTGCAGTTTTGCTCAATTCCCTGCCATTCGAAGCGCAAGTGAATACGGGTTTAAGTATTCTCGTGTTCGTTGCCATTCTATGGTTAACAGAAGCTATCCACGTCAGCATCACCGCTTTGCTCGTTCCCCTATTGGCTGTCTTGTTTGGTGTATTCAACACGCCCGCAGCACTGGCTAACTTTTCGAATCCCATCATATTCTTATTCATGGGCGGATTCGCGTTGGCAGCCGCACTGAACAAGCAAGAGTTGGATAAAGCGATAGCTGACAAAGTATTGCTCATAGCAAAAGGCAGAATGTCGGTAGCCGTGTTCATGTTGTTCGGTGTGAGTGCGGGTTTATCCATGTGGATCTCAAACACCGCCACCACAGCAATGATGCTCCCTCTTGTTCTTGGTATCATGAACAAAGTCGACCAAAGTGAAGACCGAAACACCTACGTGTTCGTGCTATTGGGTATCGCTTACTGTGCTTCAATCGGTGGTATCGCAACTTTAGTTGGTAGCCCACCAAACGCCATTGCTGCGGCAGAAGTTGGCTTAAGCTTCACAGAATGGATGGCACTTGGGCTACCTATCTCGATGATCTTACTGCCAATCACGATGATTATTTTGTACGTGATGACTAAGCCAAAACTTGACCACAAATTCGAGTTAGACCATGCACCTGTCGAGTGGACAAACAGCAAGAAAATCACACTGTCTATCTTCCTTTTAACCGTAACGCTTTGGATATTCGGCAAGCCGATCAACGCAATGATTGGCGGGTTCTCTAAGTTTGATAGTTTGGTAGCGATTGGCGCCATTGTACTGCTTGGCGCTTCTAGAGCCGTGGAATGGAAAGACGTTGAGAAGACAACGGATTGGGGTGTACTTATCCTGTTCGGTGGTGGTATCTGTTTAAGTAACATTCTGAAAGCGACCGGAACCAGCGTATTCCTAGCACACTCACTAAGCGGATTTTTAGAAACAGCAGGTATACTTCTTACGATTCTAGCCGTAGTAGCCTTCGTGGTATTCCTAACGGAGTTTGCGAGTAACACAGCGAGTGCGGCATTGCTTGTCCCTGTATTTGCAACCATTGCTGAAGCGCTGGGTATGTCACCTGTTATCTTATCTGCACTGATTGCGATTGCCGCATCTTGTGCCTTCATGCTACCAGTCGCGACACCACCTAATGCGATTGTATTTGGCTCTGGTCATATCAAACAAAAAGAAATGATGCGAGTCGGTATGGTGTTGAACCTAGTTTGTATCCTAGTTCTGACTCTGTTCGCTTGGATTTTCTGGTAAACACTAATGTCCTATAGACGTATGTTTATAGACAAGTGCTTATAGGAATGCCCCTTCTCAAAAAAAATCTGGTTGCAGCTTCCCCCGGCTCAACCAGTACAAAAATGCCCGCTCAGCTAACAAGATCCGTTTAACTAGCAAGATCAATTTAACTAGCAAGATCAGCCAAACGGGCATCTAAAAACAAGAAACGCTTTTCCCTTTTGGTGGCCCCGCGCCACCTTTTTTGTATCAACTTGCCACCAAGCACTCATTGCCGTTCTAAGATCTAGCTTTCACGCCAAACTTGGCACCAAACGAGTCCAACCTAACAGCAGCATCGAAGCACACAGTACCCACACTAAGGTCGCTAACGAGAGTGTCGATACCAAGTTATAGCGATAACTGAACACGTACACTGCGCCGAGATAAGCGGCGTACGGCACAAGCGAAAACAGACCAAACAACGCTGTGGTACGTAACTCCACCATGGTTTGTTCCGTGCCAACAATGTAGTGAGCAATCAGAGCAAAAGTTGGAAACAACGGCACTAAACCTGCGATGTAAAAGCTTTTACTTTTCGACAGCAGCGCAATCAACAAAACAGCCGCCGCACCAAGCAGGCATTTAAAGAACAATGAAATCATTTTTTATACGTTATCCAAGCAAATCAACAAAGGCACTAGAGAGTAAACTCATATAGCGCCCATAAAAATGCCACACGTCACATATGCACGTGTGGCTTATTAAGTTATCAAACCAAATTATAGATTAGTGGCTCAAGACCACCTGATTTCGCCCTGAATGCTTCGCTTGATATAAGGCTTCATCAGCGCGGGCAATGGTCTCTGTCACCCGCTCTTGCTTCATCTCGGCAATGCCGATACTGCAAGTGAGAGAATCCCCATGAATCCAAAGATGTTGGCTAACCAAAAGTCGGATTTTCTCTGCCTTTCTCTGCGCTTCGCCAGCTTCGGTTTCAGGGCAAAAAACAATAAACTCTTCTCCACCCCAACGTACAAGTTTGTCCGTCGCACTGATAGAACTGCCAACCACCATACTGAATTCACGCAAGATATGATCACCCATCTGGTGTCCGTATTTGTCATTCACACTTTTAAAGTAGTCAATGTCCAGGTAGATCATACTTAACTTGCCGTGGCCTTGCTTCACCTGTTGCGACTGCATTTTCAACCAATCACGAATCGCGTGTCGGTTAAGTATCCCAGTCAATTCGTCACGATGAGCCCTTTCAGAGAACTCAAAGTTTTGCTCTCTCAATGCCCGATTGACGTTCTTTAAGTGATGATGTCTTTTTTCAGCGATCGCCATACGTTTTCTTGAGCGGTGTAATTCTGAAAGCAGGAACACAGTGCCGGTACCCACCCAGATAAACAGCAAGATCAGGAACAGGCTTTCAGCCGAAATATACGAACCCTCAAACTCAATACTTCGAATAATTATCCGATGGTGACCTAATTTAGCACCAGAAGCAGTAGCAAACTCAACCATGTTCACATTTGAAAACTCGGGGGCTGAATGCTCTAACGCAATCTCGTTATCCGCTAACCACCACGTCATGACTTGCAAGTTTTTGATCGGAATCTCGATCACACCACCATCGATTCCTGGAGAAAACTCCATCCCGTTATACTTATGTGTATATTCGTCATCAGGCACCGAATAAGCAGGATTATAGTTGCGTAGGTAAGTTCTCAGACGACCACTAGAATCAGCCTTCGCATGGTAATCAATATTGACTCTAAAGGTGTGGTACTGCGAAAGGTCAAGACCAGTGGTTATATCTGGGCTAATACGAATCGATAGCCCACAGTAAGGCCACGGATATTCGGATTTTTTAAGCTCACAATCGAGAATATACTGCCCATTTTCATAGGATAATTGGGAGGTACTGACTCCTCTATCAACTTGATCGCTGGTCGCGATAAATTCATATTGTTCAGGAGTAATTGTTGTTATCACACGATTTCCACTTACCTGGTAATACTGCACAATGGCAAGTGTTGCGATAACTAGAAAGATAACAATTTTATGAATCCACTTCACATCTAAGCTTCCGGCTTTTGGTCCCTATAGTTGGGATTTGACGATATAAACAAGCAAAATTAATCATTAGATTGCATACTAACAATTGACTTAAAAACGTTATATCACACCTTAACAAAATGTCATACTATAATTTAGATGACGTATTTCCAGTCAATTATTCACTGCATGAATCAAGTAATATTGCGTATAAATAGGGGCTCTATTTGTTATACTCATCGCATAATCATCGTTAACCGCAGCGACTGCTTACAAGGCGTTCGAGTCGACGAAATAATAATCAAAATACAACGAGTAATGTCATGTCTTTATTAGCAAAAGGAACACTCAGAAAAATGAGTGCTTCCCTTGATGGTGCGGTTACCTACCGTTTACCTGTAGGGGAAGAGTTTGTAGAGCTAAACCCTCTGATTGGAAAAACCATCAACCTTACCCACACTGGTAATATTTTTTGTTGTTCGTGTGGTAAGAAAACTAAGAAAAGCTACTCTCAAGGCCACTGCTTTGTGTGCATGAAAAAGCTAGCAAGCTGCGACATGTGCATCATGAAGCCTGAGACTTGCCACTACGAACAAGGCACTTGTCGTGAGCCTCAATGGGGTGAAGAAAATTGCTTCGTCGATCACTTCGTTTACCTGTCGAACACATCAAGCCTTAAGGTAGGAATCACTCGCTATACTCAGATTCCAACTCGCTGGATTGATCAAGGTGCCACTCAAGGCCTACCTATTTTGAAGGTAAAAACGCGTCAGATTTCTGGTCTTATTGAAGTCGAATTAGCGAAGCACATTGCTGACAAAACCAACTGGCGCACACTGCTTAAAGGTGACGGCGACGATATGGAGTTGGTTGAAAAAGCCAAAGAACTATTGCCACTGGTTGAAGATAAAATCCAAGAGATCAGAGCGAAGTTTGGTGATGATGCTATCGAGGTGCTCAGTGAGAGCATTACTTCATTGAGCTACCCAGTTGAACAGCACCCAGTGAAAATTGTATCGCACAACTTTGATAAGAACCCTGAAGTGACGGGCGTACTTCAAGGCATTAAAGGCCAATACCTTATCTTGGATACTGGTGTGATTAACATCCGTAAATTTGGCTCTTACGAAGTAGAAGTGTCTGCCTAATTTATAGAACTTAAGCGTTTCTCATAGTTAGAGGCGTTCAGTTAATAGCCAAAAACTAAAATGCCCTCAAGTGATGACTTGAGGGCATTTTTTGTTGTCGATTCTATTCGCTTTCGATGACGGTTTTAGGCGTTAAAGCGCAATCACATCTCCGTCTACACAATTCTTGCCATTGGCTTTCGCGCGATATAGAGATTGGTCGGTTAAATTCACGAGTGCGTCAATAGTGACACCGTCTTCACACGCTCGGCTATCGCTGATTCCGATACTTACGCTAGAGTTAAAACGAATTTGTTCACCCACTTTGAACTCGACTTGATTGAACTGTTGGCGAATATCTTCTGAAACTTCGAGAGGTGTTTCAAGAGGCGTATTCGGGATAAATATAATGAACTCTTCACCACCCCAACGGCCTGCTACTCCACCAACTTTCTCGGCATTACGCTTGGTTATGCTAGCTAAAGCACAAATTACCTCATCACCTACCATATGACCATAAGTGTCATTGATCGACTTGAAGTCATCGATATCTAGTAGCATACAGACAAGGTAGTTTTTAGAGAACATGTGCTCTCTTAACCATTCATAAATCGCCCTACGATTAAGCAGATCCGTCATTTCATCGTAATTCGCTTGGTGAACCAACTGCTTCTCCAACATCACCTTTTGAGTCACATCTTCGAGTACCACTTGAACGGCCCGCTGACCTTTCCAAGTAATCGCATTATCGTAAATATTAAAGAAGCGATGAACACCGTCAAAGCCAATGTTTTCAACCACGGTACTGGTTCCCGACAACTCACCCGACACGATCGCTTGATAGTGTTTATAGATGCCGTCGCTATTCTGCTGTGGCACTAAGTCAAGAATCGAATCCAATGCTAAGACTTGCTCTATGGAAGATCCACCTTGCAGTTTTACCCAGGATTGATTGACCATCAACGGTTTGAAATCTCGGTGCACCAAGATGCCCTGCCCTGATTGCATGATCATGTCGTGATACATCTTATCTTGCTCACGCACTGCATTTTGCAGCTGAATCGCAGGGGAAAGATCGATAACCGTGACTTGCAGTGCAGGTCTTCCCTGCCACTCCGTCACATGATCGATAGAAAACACGGTGAACTCTCTGCCGTTGCGATCAATATTGGTATAGGTGTGAACCTGAGGGTCTCGTTGACCACTGACCGTTTCAAGGTAATTTTGATAGGCTAAAACATGGTACTCTTCTGAGATGAGATCTAGAAAGCTATCGATATCAGAAAGTAGTTCTTCCGGTGATTGGTATCCATAGATGCGAGCATAGTTAGCGTCAACACTCACTACATTCATATCTTGAATCGTTATTACACCGTACGTGGATTCGAAATTTATTGAAGACATTGCCAACTCCGCATTCTCGCTACACTTCATAAGCCGAAGCATAACAACACATCCTGCCAACGCTTCCACACAATCTATCACGCGCTAGGGACATTAATATGATATCTAGTATATCGTACTGCTTTAGGCTTCTCTACAACTCAATCGTAAGCGTAAGTCATCAAAAGTAGACAAATACCACCTTCTTGTTACGCACGTCAAAAAACAAGAAGGATATTGTATAGCTATGTAAGCATTATCTATTCGGTTATTCATTCCAATCGGAAAAATAAGAAACTAAGAAGTCGATCGCTAACCGTGCTCTCTGGGGTAAAAAACGACGGTTTTGATATACGACCCAACTGCTGGTTCCCGCTCCCCAATACTCTTCAAGCACCGGGACAAGCTTTCCATTAGTCAGACCGCCATTGAAACTGCTTTTGGGAAGGTAAACAACACCAAGCCCCTCTTCGCATGCTTTCAGTACTGCGCTCGAATTGTTACTGCGCCAGCGCCCATGCACTCGCACTGCATTTAACGGCTTGCCCTCTTTCTCAAATAGCCACTGATCACTGTTGGCGATAATGCAGCTGTGCAACTTCAACTGTTCAGGCTGTGTAGGAGAACCAAACTGATCGATGTAGTTCTGACTCGCGGCCGCTGCCATCGGGCGATCTACCAGCTTCCTTGCCACCAAACCAGAATCATCTAACCGACCATAACGAATCGAGAAGTCGATACCATCTTCGATGAAGTTAACCATGTTGGTGTTGAAATTCATTTCGATGGTGAGATCAGGGTGGTCTTTGGCAAGTTCCATCAGCGCCGCGGCAACATGATTCTCGGCAAACGCACCTGCTGCACTCACACGCAAAGTACCGCTCAGCTGAGCTTGTTGAGACGTGACTTGTTCATTCGCCTGTTGCAGCCCAATAACCAGATCTTTGCATTGCTGATAATAGGTATGCCCAGACTCGGTCAAACTCACCATACGAGTGGATCGAGCGAGTAAAGCCACACCTACCCGCTCTTCTAATCTCGATACTTGGCGGCTGACATGGCTGGTACTGCAACCCAGCTGTTTTGCTGCTGCAGAAAAGCCGTGACACTCCGCAACCGCCACAAATTCATTAATACCTTCAAAGCTATCCATACTTCACCTGTTTACATCTAACGAGTTCACATACGACTAATCCACATCCACTATTGCTATATAGCAATAATGTTTTGCCTACACAGCATATTATCACTCAAATGGTTTACTACTAGTATTACAGGTAACGAAACAGCGGTATCTAAATTGAAAGCTTTGGTTTTCTAAATAAAAGCCACGACACTGAAACCAAACAAACGTGCTCAAAGGAACGAATCATGAAAAAAATACTAATCCCAGTAACTAACCACGCAACACTAGGCGATACAGATCAAGCGAACGGTACATACGCTCCAGAACTGACTCATGCACTGAAAGAGATCATTGCTGCGGGTTTCGAGTACGACATCGCGTCTATCAAGGGTGGTAAAGGTCCACTGTATGGAACCGATATTGAAGGTGATTCAGTAAACGCAGAGATCTTGGCTGACGATGACTTCCAGAACCGCATCAACAACACGATTCCTGTAAGCCAAGTTAACGTTGAAAGCTACGATGCTATCTTCTACCCAGGTGGATTCGGCCTACTTTCTGACTTAGCAACCGACGAGCAATTCGCAACGATTGCTGCTAAACATTATGAAGATGGTGGTGTGATCGCATCAGTATGTCACGGCCCAGCTGCATTACTTCCGATTGTTCTAAGCAATGGCGAGAAGCTACTAAGCTCTAAATCAGTGACTGGCTTTACTCGTGAAGAAGAGATCGATTTTGGCACCATCAATGACATTCCATTTTTACTGGAAGAGTCTCTTGCTCGCAGCGCTGCGCGTTTCAACAAGGTTCAACCTTGGCATGAGCTTGTAATTGTTGATGAGCGAGTGATTACCGGCCAAAACCCAACCAGTGCTCACGCAGTAGGTGCAGCTCTAGTTAAGCAACTGTCTTAGTTAAATCAGAAACTTAATCGAGTAACGGTTTTAGTCTTAGTAACCGTCCTAATAGAATAACTGCCGTTAAACAGATATAAGCTCAATCAAACAAAAAAGAGCATACTTCCTACTCAATATTCTTGAGAGAAGCATGCTCTTTTCTAATTCTATAGCTATTAAGTGCTAGTGGCTTCGCAAGATCCCTTCAAGCACATTGAACAACAAGTCGATCTCATCAATCGAGTTATAATGCATACAACCAATACGCACCACGCCCTGCTCTTCAATACCCAACTGCTTCACCAGTCCTAATGCGTAAAAGTGACCATTCCAAACGCAGATATTATGCTCGCCCAACTTCTTAGCGATGAACTCTGGAGAGTGATCATCAAAAGTAACCGCAAACGTTGGAGTTCTTAGATTCGAATCAAACTCGGTTTTTCCGTAAAGCTTTGCTCCTTCAAGGTCGGATAAGCGTTTAAGGAAGTACTCACTGAGTTGGCTTTCATGCTTATTATACAGCGCGTAACTTTGCTCTAAACGAGAACGCAATGAATCGGCGGGATCACCTAATTGTGCCAAGTAATCCACCGCCGCAATCACACCGGCAAGGCCTTCGAAGCTTTGCGTACCTGTCTCAAATCGACCTGGGCCGATATTGGTTGCAGGCTCTACTTTGTAAGGCTTTAAAGTGTGTAACCATTGAGGCGCAACATAAGCAATGCCAACATGCGGGCCGAAGAACTTATACGCTGAACACGCTAAGAAATCACAATTCAATTGCTGAACATCGACCAAATGGTGTGGCGCGTAATGCACGGCATCGACATAAACCTGAGCGCCATATTGATGTGCAAGCTCGATAACTTTCGCCATGTCAACAATCGAGCCTGTCGTGTTTGAAGCAAACGTCACCGCGACAAGCTTGGTTTTCTCGTTAAGCAGCGATTCAAAGTGCGCCATATCTAAACTGCAATCCGACTCGTCTACGCGAACTTGGCGAACGATAGCGCCTTTGTCGTCTGCCGCTTGCTGCCAACTCGATACATTTGAGTAATGGTCTAACGCAGTGACGATAACTTCATCACCCTCTTTCCAATCGCGGCTGATCGCTCGGCTAAGTTGGAAGGTCAGCGATGTCATGTTCGCGCCGAACACAACGTTGCCAGAAGATTCCGCATTAAGCAGTGCTTGTGCCGCTTCTCGCGCTTGCTGCATTAAACTTGTGGTCTTTTGGCTAGAAAAATAGTGGCCGCCTAGGTTTGAATTGAAATGCCCTAAGTATTCGGTCATTGATGCTAAAACATTCTCAGGCACCTGAGAGCCACCCGGCCCATCAAAAAAAGTGACTGGCTTGCCATTATGATATTGGCCTAACGCGCTAAACTGTTGGCGCACATCATTAAGAGTGAAGGACATTGCGCGCATCCTTAGCCGTTAATACAAACACATCCATGTAGCCCATCTCGCCATGGTCTATGGTACGAATCGGTTGTGCATTGTGCCAAAGCTTACTATCAGCAAGCATTGCCACTTCGCCATCGCCTAACACTTTTCTGAAGAACGGTGCTTCGTGGCTATCTTGATAAAGCATCACTTCACCACCAACGATGTTGTGACGAGTAACACCAATGATCGCGATGTGGTCGAAGCCGTCTTGGTGAACACCTTCTGGTGCAACCTGAGTTTCTTCAAAAATAGCGGCAATGCGGATTTGATGGATTTCGATTTCTTGTCCGTCTTCAAGCCCGTTGGTTTCAATAAACAGTTCACACATCTCTTGCATGCCTTCGCTGCTTAGGATTTGTGCTTCAATCGGCTCGAACTGACGAACAACGTCACCTTGAAAGTGATTAATGTCTTCAGACTGAACAAAGTTATGTTTGTCTAGCTCAACGACTTGTCCATTACTGAATTCAACCACTGAGTACCTTCTCAATCGGAACTGGCCATCTGCATGCTCTGTGCTTGGTAGCTTAGAGAATGAAGGTGACAACTCCTTAACTGCATGGTTACTGAGGTGGGTAATATGTAGGGTATTTTCGTGAGCATGTAACATCATCGACTCCTTAATGATTGTTAATTAACTTTCGATATTTAACGTTTTATTTACATAAAGGATACTTGAAGATCTTGCCAAATCAACATTAAACAATCATTTATCCCGTCAGATTTAATAATTCAGACACTAAATCCAGTCTAGAAATAAAAAGCAGTGTATAACACCAGAATAAAAGATGACCAACTCTTAAAACTAGCACACTCCACTAGCCAGTTATAAATACCTAAAATTTAAATAATAACGATATTATTAACTAGAAAGACAAGTTTCATATTGTGTCGGCCCTTTCACTTCAATACGCCAGCCTCCTTGCATGAACTCAGGCACCACGGTTGCCATCATTCATTTCTATGATTTGCACATCGAAATACGATCTACCTATCAGTTGCCAAACTATTGATTATTTACACAACAAACTGAAATTGGTTAATTTATCAGTAAGCCAGAAACCAAACGCCTTTGCTTGCGCGTCTGGAACAGGTCGAGTTCGGGGGGAACTCGGCCGCCCCAAGTCAATTAGCTTCCTTTAAAGACTAAGACTTCACTGATCTTTCAGTCTCGAAAACACTCAGATTTAAACGGTGTACACCTAATTCGAATTGATGATGCAGTTTATGTGGATTGCTTGAAATGGAATATTACGTAAGGTAGTTTACTTAGTATTTTTGACTGCCCAGAGCATCAGTAGATGTTCACAAATGTTTGATGTTCTTCGCCAATACTTTTATGCTTTTTTGGATAGACCTTTTACTCATTCACATCCTGTTTATGGGCTTTGCACTACTAGAAGTTATCCATTCTTCTAATGCTGTTCGTCGTGAATCCCCGTGTTGTATCACGGGGGGGAAATTCGACGTAATGACTAGTGTTAAACCTGTGCGTAGTGTTCAAAACCTGTCAAAACTTGGTCTAAACTTCGAGAAAGTTATGAATTCGATTATGAGGTAAGAGGCTAGTTTAAGACTAAGTATCAGCCTCTTCTATCATCTTTAATATTAATTGAGAGGATAAAAGTTTAAACATTAAACTCTTTCTTCACTTCATTTCGACATTTTATCCAAGTAATATCTCGTGTAATTAAACTATTAGATGAATCCATATTAGAACGAAATAAGAACCAAATTTGCTTAAATTTTTCATTTTCTTTACTTGAAGTCCAAGACGGATTTGATCTCCAAGACTTAGCCCAACGCTCACACATGACACCAAATAGCGTTGAATTTGTCGAAATTATCAATGCTTGGCATACCGCCAATATTTCCTGAAGTTCTGCAAATTTCACATCAATCAAAGTAAGATTAGCCGAAGACTCGAGCTTAAGTTTTATCCCATTTTTACCGGCTAAGACCCTATTTGAGTGAACAATACCATGCCGTAATTCACATATCTTATCGAACTCTGCAAGTATTGCTTCAAGCCCAAGCGACTTAAGCTTTATACCTAGATATTTATCACTTGTTTTACAAATGTTTTCCGATGCAGCTAACGATGTATGTTCGAAAGCACCTTTAGCCATTTCAGAATTGGGGTGCCAAATTACTGATCCCATATTGATTGTTTGTGACGCCGCATTCTTTTGAGCATCACTACAGATGCTAAGTATTTCACTAAAGATTTGACGAAAATAATTTTCACAACATGACACAATTCCAACGGTACTTAATGCACCTAAAGTAGGTGAACTATTGATATGATCTGCTCCAGTAAGACTGGACACCGCATTAAGCGACATATTGTTTTTCAAAG
>NZ_JBFSTC010000048.1:0-36445 GCF_041466605.1 Vibrio sp. 10N.247.310.17
CCATATCACTTACTACCGTTTTTGTTTTAAGTTCCCGCTAATCCGCGATGAACCAAATAAAAGCCCAGCTCCCTAGATTTCTAAAACTTAGGGGCTGGGCTTTGTTATTTTGAAACAGATATCGTTTATTTACGCTTGCTATTCACAAGGGTGAGCTAAATGAATCAGCGCCAAACCACCTAGAGACGTTTCACGATACTTCTTATTCATGTCTTTACCCGTCTGATACATAGTAGCGATAACCTTATCCAATGAAATCAGGCTTTTGCTGTTACGTTTGAGTGCCATTCGTGAAGCATTAATCGCCTTCATGGAACCCATCGCATTTCGTTCAATACATGGCACTTGTACCAAGCCACCAATCGGATCACACGTCATACCGAGTGAATGCTCCATCGCAATCTCTGCTGCAATACAAATCTGCTCGTTGCTGCCGCCGCGTAGTGCCGTTAAACCCGCTGCCGCCATAGAAGACGATACGCCCACTTCACCTTGGCACCCTACTTCCGCACCAGAAATAGAAGCGTTGGTTTTGTACAAAATACCAATCGCACCCGATACGGCTAAGAAGTCTTTTAACTGCTTAGTATTCAACTCTTTAATGAAGCGATGGTAATACATCAATACGGCTGGAATAACGCCCGCGGCACCATTAGTTGGTGATGTCACCACTTGGCCACCAGCCGCATTTTCTTCACTCACCGCAAAGGCGAACAAGTTAATCCAATCCATGATTTCCATTGGATCGTTTTCAACGGCCGCATTCGCTTCAAGCTTCTTCAACAAGTTCGGCGCACGGCGAGTGACATTCAAACCTCCATCAAGAATGCCTTCGGTTTCAAATCCGCGTTCCATGCAGCGAGTCATTACTCGCCAGATTTGATCGGCCTTTTCTGAAATAACATCATCGCCTTGGAAAGCCGCTTCGTTTTTCAGAATCATGCCACCCAAGCTCATGCCGCTGTCTTCTGCTTTTCTCAGCATTTCATCGGCATTTTTGAATGGAAACGGGACTTCTACTGCTTGGGTTTGAGTGCCATTTTGCAGTTCATCCGCGGTTGCGATAAAACCGCCGCCAATCGAATAGTAAGTTTCATCAACAATTACGCTTCCACTTTGGTCAAACGCAGTAATCATCATGCCATTTTCATGTAGAGGCAGATTGTCTTCGTGGAACAACATGTCGGTTTCGTAGTTGAAACCAATGGTGTGATGGCCACTCAGCTGCATTTCACCACTATCGATAGCAAGACGCATCGCTTCATTAGCGCTGGTGATCTTAATCGTGTCTGGCTTATTTCCAAGTAAACCCAAGATGGTTGCTCTGTCGGTGTGGTGACCTATGCCAGTCAATGACAAAGAACCGTATAAATCCACCTGAACACGCGTCACATCTGCGATTCTATCAGCGATTAATTGTGTGAAATGAAAACCCGCAATCATTGGGCCGTTGGTGTGAGAGCTCGATGGCCCAACACCAATTTTGTAGATATCAAAGATCGATAACATAGATATACCAGTAAAAAATCGGTCAATTAAGAAAGAGCGGCATAAAGCCAATCAGGAATAACAGTACAAGAAGCAATCGTCACAACAGCGAACACCAACAAGCCGTAATGACTCGCGGTAGGCTTTGCAAACAAATGCTTTTGCTTGGCTATAAATTCATTTTGTTGCTCGGTTACTTCTCCCCAGAAACGACTCACAACAACACCTAACACTAAGAAAACCACAGTGCCAATCAAGGCAAACCAAGGCCAAGAGATGCCACTGTATTTAGCAATGAACACCACAGCTACGCTGCCAATACTGCCTGCAATCACCCCTTTCTCATTCGCTTGTTTGAAGAACAAACCCAGGATGAAAGAGCCAAGACGAATACCGACAAAAATGGACGTCAGGCTCGCAATCGTCTTAAGCACAGATTCGTTAGAAACCGCCAACAAAGCAGGTACTACAACTGAAGCCGCAGCAACCAAGCTCATCTTTCTTGCCACCGATTCATAATGTGCATCGGAAGCTTTCTTACGGAAAAAGCGCTTATAGAAATCGAACGTTGCGACTGTCGCCATTGAGTTATAAGTAGAATCCAGTGTCGACATAGCCGCTGCCGATAGTGCGGAAATCACCAAACCAACAATGATTGGGTTGGTATGGTTAAACACAAAATCGAGAATTACTTCGTTGCTGTTTTCAAAGCTTTGCTCTTGATAAAAGACACTCAATAGAACGCCCATTACCGAGAAAAACAGATAAATAAAGAACGCGCCGTAACCACAAAGCAGCATGGATTTTTGTGCTGTCTTCACGTTCTTCGTTGCCAATGTTCTTTGAATAATCAGTTGGTTAGTACCATACACACTCAAGTGTAAGAAGCTCACTGCCACTACGCCTGCCCACAATGTGGTATCAACACCCAAGTCAAAATCAAGGTTGATGATATTCAGATGTTCGGGAGACAACACCTCCCCTGCATCAATCTTCATCAGCAATAAAGCAAAGATCGCAATGCTGCCGATGATCAGCACCGCCGACTGCAACATGTCTGTCCATATGACAGTCGAGATACCGCCCGCATAGGTATACAAAGCGGTAAATAAGCTGATGTAGATGATTGCCTCGGAGATACTCACCGGCAACACTTGCACCAAGATCAGTGCAACTGCATACAAAATTACCCCAGCCGAAATACACTGAACCACAATAAACACGATAGAGTTGATCGTGCGAGCAACAACGCCAAAGCGGTGCTCTAGGTATTCATAAATCGAAGTCAGGCCGAGTTTGTAAAACACCGGGACAAAGAAAACCACAGCGAAAAAGATCACTATTGGGTAATTCAAATGGACGCTCATCGCTTCCATGCCTGAGCTATAAACCCAGCCCGGCATGCCCACGAACGTCATCGCACTGATGTAGGTTGCAAGAATCGACACACCTGCCGTAAACCAACCAAATTGTTTTCCGCCCGTTGAGAAATCGCCACCAACGCTATAACGCTTATTCACTAAGTAACTGATAAATAGAGTAGTTAGTACATAAAGAGCAATAACCACAAAACTTGAGTACGTAACCATTTTTAGATTCCGTTTATTATATTTCGCAATTCATTCGCCGCTAATAGTACTCAAAAATGTATATTTTCCCTCAAAAACCCACAATAAGTGTGAGTATTGTCACTAAGATAGATGATTAAACACTCTAAATGGCCAAAAAGTCCCAAAACAACGATCTAATGAGATCAAGATCACTAAAATGCACAAAATGGGTACGCACTCATTTTAAAATTGACTTTGATCACGGATCTAATAACCACAAAAATTCTATTATCTCTCCCGAAACGAAGACGGTGTAGTGAACATCAATAACCACTGCACAATAATCAAAACTAAAAACACCCTATAAAAAATAAAGGTTTATCGGTCATGACTACTAAAAAACACATGAGCGAAGTTCCTATGATTCAAAGGGTAGCTGCTTATCTAGCAATTCTAGTTGGCTACTTTTTCTATTGTTATAACTTTGTAATTATTGACTACGTACGCCCCTACATCGTTGATGCGTATGATGGTATTAACTTGGCGGATACCGCTCAGTTCTATACATGGCAGTCGGTTGGTGCACTTATTGGTGCTCTGAGCTGTGCATGGGTGGCATCAAACTTTGGTAAGAAATCGACTCTTATTGTCATCACTGCACTGAACGGTGGCGCAACCATCATCAACATGATGTTTACTGACTACGCGATGTGGGCAGCAATGCGTTTCATCATCGGTATTTCTTTAGGTGGTTACTTCACGGTAGCGGTAAGCCTGATGATCGGCCTATTTACACCAACGGTTCGCGGTAAGTTAACCGCATTCGCTTCTTCTATGTTCTCGGTTGCTCTGATGGCAATGGGTGCGTACGCAGCGTTCATTTCTAGCGTTGATGCACCTTGGCAGAGCCTAATGTGGGTGGGTGGTATTCCTCCTCTAGTTGCTGCAGCACTGATGATCTTCATCCTGCCTAGCGACAAGAAAGTGATCGCTTACGGTGAAGAAGATCAAGCCGCGGCTGAAGCATCGAATAAACCAGCGAAGAAAGGTTCTTGGGGTGAAATGCTTAGCGCGCCTTACCGCAAGCTAACCATTACTTGTCTACTACTGGCTGGCCTTAACTTCTATGGCTACCAATTCTTCTCTGGCTTCGTGACAACGTACCTGAAAGAAGTTCGCCAATTTGACGGTTCAACTATCGGCATCATCTTCTCTATCTCAGCATTCGGTTCTCTATTCGGTGCTTGGGTATGGGGTGCAATCGCCGACAAATACGGCCGTAAAGTGAACGCGTTTGGTTTCATCCTTGCGGGTGTCATGGCTTCAGTCTTCTTCGTAGCACCAAGCGACGTGATGATCGGCAGCCTAAACATGCTGGCTATCCTAGGCCTTATCTACAACTTCGGTCTGTCTGCTTCTGCGGTATGGGGTGGCTACTTCTCTGAGTTGTTCCCAGCTCACCTACGTAGCTTCGGTGCAGCTCTGTTCCACGGTGGTCGTATCATCGGCATGTGGGCACCAATGGTGTTGGTATTCATCCAAGAGCGCAGCGACCTTGCAACGGCAATGTGGGGCTCGCCAATCGTATGGATTCTAGCGGGTCTACTGTGGCTATCTCTACCAGAAACATTGAAAGGCGGCATTTTCGACAAGAGCAAAAAAGCGGAAACAGCAAAAGCTTAATCCCCTTTAGTTGAAACCCTCTAGAAGTTGAAGACCTCTAAAGACACGAAATAAACATCAATCCGGCTGAGAAGTCAGCCGGTAACAAAATCCAAATCGAGTCCTGTTCCGAATGTTGGCTCGACAACAAAAAAGAGAATTTACTATGTCTAAATATCAAGAAGCTAAACGCATTGTTCGCGATTACTTTGACGCTATCGAAAACGCAACACACGAGAACGTTGCTGAAGTTTTAAAAGCGCACACGTCTGAAGATTACTTGTGGCGCGGTGTTTACCCATTCCGCGAGCAAGAAGGCGCACAAGCAGCGGCTGACGTATTCTGGGCGCCAATGATGAAGTCAATGACTCGCATGCAGCGTCGTCAAGATATCTTCATCGGTGGTAACAACGAAGTTAACCCAGATGAGATTTGGGTAATGAGCATGGGTCACTTCATGGGTCTATTCGACGCTGAATACCTAGGCATGCGCCCTACTGGCAAGATCATGAACGTTCGCTACGCAGAGTTTAACTGTGTGGTTGACGGCAAAATCACTAAGACAGGCCTGTTCCTAGACCTTCTAGGCATGATGGATCAAGCGGGTTGCTACCCACTTCCACCATCAACTGGTAAGCACTTCGTTTACCCTGGCCCACGTAACCACGATGGTCTGCTATTCGAAGATGCGGCTCCAGAAGAAGGCGTTGCGACTCTTGCTCTAGTAAACAAAATGGTTGATGACCTGTCTGCTCTTAACGATAGCGGCGCGATGGGTTGCCCACCAGAAGTACTAGCGAAGAGCTGGTCAAAAGACATGATTTGGTACGGTCCATGTGGTATCGGCGCGTCTTACACAATTCCTCGCTACCAACAGCAACACCAACTTCCTTTCCGTAACAACCTGAAAGACAAGAAGTTCAACGGTCACGTTTGTCGTTTCGCTGAAGGTAACTTCTCTTGTTTCTTCGGTTGGCCAAACCTATCAAACACACCAACAGGTGGCTTCCTAGGTATGACTGGCGGCGAAGTACGCGCAAACATGCAAGTGGTTGACGTGTACTACCGTGACGGCGACAAACTGTCTGAGAACTGGGTTCTTATCGACCTTCCTTACTGGCTACAACAGCAAGGTCTGGACGTGTTCGAACGTACTTCATCTATCATGAACCCTACGCTGTAACCATGTCCTATTGCCTACCTAGTCCTTACCTACGCTAGGCAGGCATGACTGCCGAGGGCTCCTTCTCGCCCTCGGCAACTTGCTCCACCCAAGATAACCAACTTGTGCCTCACGGATGGGCACACCCTGCCAAACCATTACCTATATAACGGGCTTGAAAGCACGGTGGCTTTCTGCGGCCTGAATAAAGAGAACAACAATGAACAAGTCGATACTTTCTGCAGTGATCCTGACGGCACTTACATCAGGTTCAGCTTTTGCTGCACACACTTTTACCAATGACGCGGGCGATAGCCTTACTTTAGACGGTCGTTTCGACGTTCGTTACCAAGACAAAGGTGGCGATCATAATGGCGAATGGAACAGCGGTAGTTCTCGTTTCGGCCTTAAAGGTCAAATGGGACTAGACAACGATTGGACTGGCTTTGGCCATGCCGAATGGGGTTATAACTCGGGCGCTAACGGCGATAACATTTACGACCGACTTCTATACGCAGGCGTAGAGCACGAGAAATACGGCAAGATCGCAGCAGGTACTAAGCAGTGGTCTACCTTCTACGATGTGGCTTGGTTTACCGATATGGGTCGTGTGTTTGGTTCACGTGGTTCTGGTTACTACAACCTATCTGACTGGGGTATTGCATCTGGTACAGGTCGAGCAGAAAACTCCATTACTTACCGTAACTCAATCAACGACCAAGTAAGCTACGGCTTCACTTACCAAACGACACGTGAAGAAGTGGCACTAGCGAGTAATGCGACAGCTTCATTGAAAAACGGTATGGGCGCGTCAATCACTTACAAACCGGTTGATGGTGTAACACTTGGTGCAGCTTACCACCAAAATGAAGTTGCAGACCTAGACTCAGGCGTGGTTGGCGTAGAAAATGGCGACAACATGCGCATCATGCTATTAGGTGCGAACTACAGCAACGGTGGCTTCTACGCAAGTGCCACTTTCCATGTTGGCGAAAACTGGGAAGCTGTAAGCCAAGGCGGTACGGATGTAATGTTCGATACCCTAGGTGGTGAAATCTACACGTACTACCACTTCGACAATGGCCTACGCCCTACGTTGAACTACAACTACATGGAAGATCGTGATGACCAAACAGATGGCTATGAGCGTAACCTGCTTATTCCTGGTGTTGAATACCACTTCCAGAAGAACAAATTCCTAGTTTGGACTGAGTACCAATTCGACCTAGGTAAAGATCAGCTCGTTGGCAATAAATTCGAAAACAGAGACGACCAATTCGCTGCAGGTATTCGTTACTACTTCTAACGCCCAGTTAGTCGATTCATAAATTCTTTAAACAAAGCTCTGCTATTTAACGCAGAGCTTTTTTGGGTCATACCCAGAATAATATTCAACACTCTCTATTAACCCTTATTTTCATTCAATCATGGCATATTGTATTTTTGAGTACGTACCTAATTATGTTACTCTATGCACAATCAATTTGGTTCAAAAGTATGGTCTATGAGCTCTCCAAAACACTCCACGGCGTCAAAGCCAACCGTCACCTCTAAAGATGTCGCTAAACTTGCTGGCGTTTCTCAATCAACTGTATCTCGTGTATTTGTCCCGGGCAGTTCAGTGTCTGAAAAGACCAAGCAAAAAGTGTTCGATGCAGCAAAATCGTTGAATTATCGTCCCAATGCCTTTGCCCGCAGTCTGACGACAAATGAGTCCAAATTGATTGGCTTAGTTTTCCCAGATGCCGACTACCCTATCCACATGAAAACTCTGCAGCTTATCTCTACTGAGCTACAAAAGCAGGGTTACTCTGCGGTATTGATTCCTTGGCAAGTTGATGGAAACGACAACCACTCGATTCCTAATATCTTCCAATACCGAGTTGATGGCGTAATTGCTGCTTCCGCGACCTTTAATAAGTCGCTTTATGAAGAGTGTGAAGAGTTCGACATCCCTATCGTCCAGTTTGCACGTGTTGTTGAAGGGACTAAGAGTAGCCATGTGGTGAGCGACAATTACGCCGCTGGCCAAGTCGCCGCTCAGCATTTACATAGCGTAGGAACAAAGTCAGCGGTTTACCTGACAGGTAACGTGCCAACCTACACCAACGGCGAGCGCGAATCGGGCTTTTGCTCAGAATTCGAAGATCTAACAGGCAAGCAAGCTCGTGTTATTGAAGCTGACTATGACTACCTTGATGCTCTAGATACCATTCGGACTCTGTTTTCAGAACCCACACATCCTCAAGCGATTTTCTGTGCGACAGATAACCTCGCGATGGCAGTAATGGATGTGGCGCGCTTAGAATTTAACCTGCGTATTCCAGAAGATCTTCAAGTGATTGGTTTTGATGATATCCCACAGACTCAATGGTTGAACTACCAACTCACTACCTTCAAGCAAGATTTCAGACGCCTTGCACGTGAATCAGTGAAAATTGTCGTTAGCCAGATTCAAGAGCAAGACACGAGCTTGGTTAAGCTGATGGTGCCAGTGAAGTTCATTGAACGAAAAACGACGCTAAAATAGAACCAACGTTAAGACGCTTTCAAACAAAAATCCCGCTCAGTGTGAGCGGGATTTTTTATGATATCTAACTAGTTACCTACACCACCGGTCTTCTCTGCCGGAGAATCAGGCGTTACTGGAGGCCACTCTTGGAAGGTTGCTAGATGTTGTTGGACAGCAGCTTGTGCCGGGCCAAATGCCCACATTTTTTGTCCCATCCATTTTAGGTACATGCCCGACTCTTCCGCCGCTCGCTCGTATGGGTCACGACGTAAGTTAAACAATAATGGTGCATTTAGCTCCTCTTTCGGACCACTCCAGCCATGATTTTGGACCACAAAGTGCGCCTTCCAATCACCAACACGAACCGCTTGCAGCTTGTCTCGTTCGTAGTAGTAGATCTCTTTACGGTTTGACTCGCCTTTCTCAGTCAGCATATCCACTTGGTTGTAACCATCAAGGTGCGCTTTAAAGCCATCGTGACCTTTCAGCAGTTTTTCTTTTAGATCCGTTGGACCACCAGCCGCAGCGACAAGAGTGGGTAACCAATCCATACCATCAAAGATGCCATTGCCTACAGTACCCGCTGGGATTTTACCCGGCCAGCTAACCAGTGCAGGGGCTCTTACGCCACCTTCCCAAGTTGTGCCTTTCTCACCGTGATAAGGTGTCATACCGCCATCTGGCCAAGTCATGATCTCAGGGCCGTTATCGGCAGTGAATATGATGATGGTGTTGTCGGCAATACCGAGTTCTTCCATTTTGGCCATCATTTCACCAACATGGTCATCAAGATCTTTCATGACCACTTCTTGAAGTCCCCAACCGTTTTGGCCAAGCATAGCTTCGTATTCAGGTGACAGGTGCGTCCAAACGTGACCACGTGATGGACAGTACCAAGTGAAGAATGGCTTATCCGCTTCAACCGCCCTTTCGATGAAGTTGATCGCGTGTTTATTTACTTCATCGTCGAGTGTACGCATTCGCTCGATCGACAATGCACCATCGTCTTCAATCGTTTGACCACCTTTACCGTCTGATCTTGCATAAATAACATTACGAGGTGCAAACGCATCCAAAGATCCATCTTTTGGCCAATCTGGATCTTCTGTGTATTCCATTGCATTCAAGTGATACAACCAACCCCAATACTCATCAAAACCGTGCATTGTCGGTAAGAATTCATCTCTATCACCAAGGTGGTTTTTGCCAAACTGCCCCGTGACATAACCCATGGTTTTAAGGATTTCAGGAAGCGTTGGCGTGTCGGCACTTAAACCAACTGGGCCACCCGGTAACCCAACTGAGTGCATGCCTGTTCGAACAGGGAGTTGACCCGTTAAGAATGCAGAACGACCCGCCGTACAAGAAGGTTGAGCATAGTAATCCGTTAATAGCATGCCCTTTTCAGCAATACTATCGATGTTCGGTGTTTCGCTGCTCATCACACCATTGTGATAAGCACTCAGGTTTGATATTCCAATATCATCCGTGAAGATAACAAAAATATTCGGTTGCTCTTGTGCTGACCATGCTGATAGCGAAAAGCTACTCATCACAACAAGGTGGAAAATCCTTTTCATAGAATGTCCTTATACTGTTTCAGATTGCTCTTTGTGAACCATTTTTATTCCTACCAAACCAAAGCCAAGCTCCAATAGTAGATAGACGACAAGTAGCCAGTGAGGCATGCCATCTATCAACAAACTAATGACTCGGCCGGCAGCCAAACCCAACATGAAGACCACCAAACTGTAGAGTGCTGGCAGTCGGTATTTCTTTAGTAACGCCCCTACTATCCAAAACAGAGCCAACGCTAAGTACAACCCCATCACAGCACGAAAGATATGAGTGACATTAATAGGGCTAGCATCAATTCCGAAAAGATAATCAAGGGAGACAACGGGGGCATAACCGTACGACAACGCAATCGGTGTTAAACCCAAAACAGCAACGAACAAAAAAATGCTTTGTTGCTTCATATCCTTACTCTTTCAATTTGGCTCTTTTCAAAAAACATAGTCTACAATCAGCAATATACAAGTTGCATATGTGAAAAATGGATAGTTAAAACACACATTCACATTCGTGCTATTTCACATCGAAGATAAGGATATCAATATGGCTAAATGGCATTACCTACTCGCATCAGCATTGGCTGCCAGCTCAACCGTAAATGCTCAGGAAGCAAGCACACAAACGGATACAAAAAAGTGGCAACATAGCTTCGAAATTTACGCACTCGCACTCAACATCCGCGGAGACAGCACCATTGGTGATTTGTCTACAGATGTCGATGTTGATCCAGCGTTCATCATGGATCATTTGGATATGGGAGCAATGCTTCGACTAGAGGGGGTCTATAGCAACCAGTGGGGTTATTACGTTGACTACAGCTACATGAAACTGAGCGGAAAATCAGATTCAATCATCGGTAACGCAGGCATTCTTAATGGCAAGCTTGAGATCAGACAAGGCGTTTTAGAAGCAAAAGGCTTTAAACGCTACCAATACGACATTGGTACCATTGATTATATGGTTGGATTACGCTGGTGGGATAACGATATTGATTCCAAACTCTACACAAACAGCGGGACAACCCTGAATTCAAGATCTTTAGAAGAAGATTGGATTGATTATCTGATAGGCGTTCGTTGGACCAAGGAGCTCAACAAAAATTGGACTGTGCATACAAGCTTAGATATGGGCCTTGGAAGCGATACCGACTTTACCTCATCTCTGTTAACTGGCGCTCGATACCAGATAAACAGTTGGTCTGACTTAAACATCGCATACAAATCCACTTGGGTTGATTACGAAAATAAAGGTACCTTTGAATACGATACCGCATCGCAAGGGTTCCTGATTGGTTGGGCTGCTCACTTTTAATCCGATTATCGTAACGTGTTAGAACCTCGGCCAATCCAATGCCAACCCAACATTGGTCATTTGGATTTAATTTCAATTAAAACGTAAGCCTCGAATGATTCTTATCTCTGGTGATGACCTCCGTCGCCAGAGGTTTTTCTGCGTGAAACATACACCGCCCTCCCTCATAGAAAACCCATTAAATCATAGACTAACTCTCGCACACCGCGCATTTGATCCATCTAAAAAATTGTAATTTTAGATCATGGAAATACAGGCTTATGTTTTGAGATATTTAATCTTCATTTAATCTTACCATCGCCCATTCGAACAGTGTTTTTTATTTTGAAAATGCCGCTAAAATCCTCTCCCGAAATTTACAAACCAGAGTAAAAACAATGAAAAAATTAGTCTTAGCGGCTCTTACGATTGCCTCAGTTACGGGGATCGCATCAACTTCAGCTTTCGCATCAAACGAAATGTACACATTAGGTGGTGTAGGTATGGATAGCGGTGACGTTGGCGCTCAATTCACGTTAGGTAGCCAGATCGTTCAAAGCAATTGGTATATTGAATCGACGTTACTTGTTATCAGCACTGACGATAAGTCTACTAGCTATAATGGTGACAAGGTGCTTCAAACAGAGCAAGAGTTCGATTCTTTAATGCTTTCATTAACACCTATGTATAAGCACAGCTTCAGCGAAAACTTTGCTGTTTATGGTAAGGCGGGCGCGTTTTACGCACACTCAGATACCAAATTGGTGTTCCGATCTAGCGATAATAATGAAGTCCACAAAGGGTCCCATGGTGATTTTGGCTTAACTTACGGCATCGGCGCAGAATACAAGTCACTAAAACCAGTTTTCGGCCACTCCAAGTTTGTGACTCGAGCTGGATTTGATTGGTATGAGTTCGGCGGAAGTACTGTTTGGTATACCGCTGAGTCGGTACTGAGTATCCAAGCAGGCTTTACCTTTTAATTGAGTCGATAAAAAAGTAAGCCTCTTGTTGTGTGGGGCTTACTTTGTACATTTTTTGATTCAGACTACACACTCTTTCTTCATGATAGCAAGTCCTGTTTCCAAGGTATGTGCCCAAGCTTGTTCGACATTTTCATCATAAAGTGGATCGTATTTTTTAACCGTATTGAGCAAGGAATTAAACCACTCGTTGAGCTCTTGCTCAGAAATATCCATGCCTAAATCTTTATGTCGCTTCCCAAGCTTTCTCACCGAGTTTCGTACGCTCGGCAGACCTGCAGAGTTATAGATAAGGATGATTGAAGCTTTAAGCATCTTGGTTTGTTGCTCTAACCCTATGTTTTCAAATCGCTCTGAAAACCTAGGGTTGTGTTCGCAGAAGTCCGCCAAAAATGTTTCTAGAAATTCTTCATCGATCCTGCAACGCTCAAAGCTTTCATAAAACAGTTCATTAGGTGTCATTTTGTTGGTTCTTCGCATTCGCCAGCGATCCTTAACAGTCCATGTCATCTAAGTATAAGCCATTATGGTATAAGCCATTATGGTATAAGCCATTATGGTATAAGCATACGCCACTATGGCATAAAGTGAGTTGCACAGATCTTGTTTCCATCAGGATCTCGCAAATAAGCCATGTACAAGCGACGCTCGTCAGAACCTCTCGCTCCGGGGCCATTTTCAATACTGGTACCGCCATTTTCGACGCCAACACGATGCCACTCATCTACAACTTCTGGGGAGGATGCAAGAAAACCCACCGTCATACCGTTGCCGTGAGTCGCAGGCTGACCATCAATCGGCTTCGTTAAACCCAACACACCCGTTTGGCTAACGTAAACACAGCGCCCTTTGGGATCAACAGAACCTTCGCTATAACCAAGCACTTTCATGATTGGGTCATAAAAAGCCTTCGCGCGTTCAATATCTTTGGTACCGAGAAAAACATGGCTGAACATAACTAACCTCTTCTTTTATTGAAAGAACCACATAAACTAGACCTATAATTCGTGATTGTCTAGGCACGCTATTCGGCCACAACTGTTGCTTAACCCATTGAGCAAAAGCTAAAACTTAGCCCGTTGCTCCATGTCTTTCAGGAACTCAGTTAGTCTAATCAACAATGCGTTGTGCGCCCTGTCCTTGGTCATGCAGAATATCTTCAGGGTTCAACAATTGGCATTTCTGCATACTCAAACACCCGCAACCAATACAACCAGTTAGGTTTTCTTGTAGCGATTTAATCTGCGCCATCTTGCTGTCCAGTTGCCCCTGCCATTTCTTCGCAACGCGTTCCCAATCTCGCTTAGTCGCGGTATGGTTCATTGGCAGTGTTGATAACTCTTCGGTGATCTCTTCGAGCGTGAAGCCTATCGACTGCGCGACTTGTATCAACGCAATTCGTCTCAACATCGCCGACTGATACCGGCGTTGATTTCCGTTAGTACGAATCGAAGCAATCAACCCTTTGGTTTCGTAAAAACGTAAGGCCGAAGGAGCCACGCCACTGCGCTCTGCCAACTGGCCTATGGTGAGGTATACGATGTTTCTCATTGTTACACTATCCTTGAGATCATAAATATTTAAAGCTTACTTTAACTTTAGAATAACGACCTATTGTTACCTTAACCAGTTAATGTCCTTAAACTTTGACAACGGGCGCAATGAAAAGAAACCACGCAAATTGCTGCTTTGTTTTATTGTCGTGTTCTCGCTCTCTAAATCTGACTCATGATCGATTTCAAGTTCTCTACTATTTCGGCATTGATGATCTCACCCGTTTCTACATTAAAGTTGTCGTAGAAACTCGGCACCGACATCGAACCCTTCACATCTGCGTCAAAGTAAGGTGCCGAATTTACCGCAGACGACAACACAGAGCTTGCGCCGCCTGGGCCTGGTGATGTGGAGAGCATAACAACAGGTTTGCCTTGATACACTTTCATGTCGATTCGTGATGTCCAATCAAACACATTCTTAAAGGCTGCGGTGTATGAACCGTTGTATTCTGCAAACGAAATGACGACAGCATCTGCTTCGCCAATCTTGCTAAAAAAGCGCTGCGCGTGCTGGTGAATACCCGACGCCTTTTCTCTGTCTTCACTGTAAATCGGCATTTCAAAATCATTAAGATCAAGCACTTCAACTTGCGCGTTGTTCGCAAGGCTTGCGGTATAAGCCGCCAATTGTTGGTTAATCGATACTTTACTGTTGGTCGCGCCAATCGCTAATACTTTCATTATTTGCCCTCGAATTCGGTTAGAAACATTTCTTTAAAAATGACAAGGTGATACTTGATGTTTTGGGATTAAACAGGATGATAAAACCTCAAGTTAACTTGAGGTAAAGTGATATTTTCAAGAAATATGAAATAATTTAAAAACGCTAATAAAGCAGTGCATTACAGCAGGTGTAATATGGACTGGTATTGCATGGCAAAAATAAGCACACCCAAAAATGCAGTGGGTGTGCTTTATTGAAGTGTTATTTACTTAGATTGATTTAATGGGCTAACGCCCGAATAAGTAACGCCTGACAACTCCGCCATTTCTCGATTCCATGTCGCTAAATCGTGCGAGTTAAACTGATTTAAATGATCATGGCCGCACGCTCTCGCCATCACTTGCATCAATTCATTCGAAGCTTCGAAGAAGTTCTTGAGTTGATTCGACGCTTTCTCGACATTCAAGCGTTGGCGTAAATCGGCTTTTTGAGTCGCGATGCCTGCTGGGCAATTGTTGGTATTACACATTCTCGCCGCCACACAACCAATCGACTGCATGGCACTGTTCGAGATAGCGACACCATCAGCGCCAAGCGCCATCGCTTTTACAAAATCCATCGGAACACGAAGCCCACCAGTAATGATTAAGGTGACTCTGTCACTGACACCTTGCTTGTCTAAATAAGCTCTGGCACGAGCAAGTGCTGGAATGGTGGGAACACTGATATGGTCTCGGAACATTTCAGGCGCAGCGCCTGTGCCACCGCCACGCCCATCTAAGATGATGTAATCAGCACTGGCATCAAGCGCAAACTGAATATCCTCTTCAATATGATTGGCACTCAACTTAAAGCCAATTGGGATCCCGCCTGTCACCTTTCGAACTCTATCGGCGAAATTTTTGAAATCCTCGACGGTTTTTAGATCAACAAAGGTGGGTGGTGAAATCGCGGCGGTGCCCGCTTCAATACCGCGTACCTCGGCTATCTTGCCAATGTTCTTCGCCCCCGGTAGGTGACCGCCTGTTCCGGTTTTAGCACCCTGCCCACCTTTAAAATGGAAGGCTTGGACATTTTTTAGCTTAGCTTCATCGTAACCAAATTGTGCGCTAGCTAATTCATAAAAGTAACGTGAGTTCGCCGCTTGCTCTTCGGGTAACATGCCGCCCTCGCCCGAGCAAATTCCCGTTCCCGCCAGCTCCGCGCCTGTCGCTAAAGAGACTTTCGCTTCTTCAGATAACGACCCAAAACTCATATCAGAAACAAACAAGGAGATGTTCAATTTAAGCGGCTTTTTCGCTTTTGGCCCAATAATCAGCTCAGTACCGACTGGCACATGTTCCAACAGAGGTTTGGTCGCCATTTGAGCAACCATCACTTGAATATCATCCCAATGCGGCAATAGATATCTTGGAACACCCATTGAAGTCATTGGCCCATGGTGACCCACTTTGGATAAGCCATCTCGTGCTAATTGATGAATGAATTCAACCGTTGGCTCTTCTTTGGTTGCCGATGCAGCAGGTGAAAGATCGGGACTCGCCACTTGAATATGAACCTCTGGGCCTTCTTGCCCCACTTGCTCAGCCGTAAACTGTTTATGGGTACCATCACAAAAAGGTAAGTTGTTGGAATACTTACAGCGGCACAGGTAAGCGTCGCCGGTTTCCTCTGCCACGAAACTCTTCGGTTTGAAGCCGGTTCCTGCATGAGAGCCGTCGCAGTAAGGTTGGTTTTTCGATTTACCACAGGTACAGAAGTAATACTCCTCCCCTTCCGTTAACTCCACTTTGACTGGCTTGGTATCCGCTATCACTGGATTCTTCATAGTTCGCTCACCTTTTCTTTCTTATGATTTGATGACTGAAGCGATGACTTGCTCACAAGAGTAAAGTAAAGGTGAGATACGCGGCTAATTCAATAAATGAGCCAGAGAAAACAAGCTGGATAGACAGCCTAAAAACAGAAATCTTGCTGATTCAACACAAACAAAAATGGCCACCAAATCGGCAGCCATTGTGTTTTAAATCTGAGTCTAAGCTAAACGTGAAAGGTTAATCGAATAACTCGATGACCAGCTTATTGTCTTTAATCACAAGATTAGGTTCCGATGACTTAATCAATGACTCTTGCACTTTATTGCTGTCGAGCTTGTAAACTGGAGACTGGGACAAAGCGAAACCAATCATAGAAACGGCAGGCTTAAGTAGTTTGGCAATCTCTGGCGAAAGCTGTTTATCTTTTTCTTCAAAGCGTTCTAAACGCAGTGATTTCAAATAAATCTCGCCGCTCTCTTTGTCGTATTCAGGAATCGCACTGAACTCGATATCCAAGTCCAACCCCATATTCGGCATATTGAACACCTGAACTTTTGCATTGGTGTTCGCTAAAACAGACACACGCTCGGTATCAGCTCTACCAATCTGCACCGCTAAATCATCAACAGCGACTTGCGCATACATAACGTTTTGCACACCGACTTCTTGTTCTAACATCACCGAATCTTGCAGGTAGTTCGTCATTTCTTGTTCAGTCACACTGTAGCTAACACAACCGCCGAGCATCAGCGCAGAAGCTGCTAAAATGAACTTTTTTGCTACGTTAATTATCATCAATATCAGCTCTTTATCGTTAGTGATTAGCGCGGGGTTTACTGTGTGTTCATCAGCAAACAAAAAGTAAAAACACGATATCCGTGAATATATTTACTAATAGCATGAATATCAGTAAGTAAAGCACCAGATTAACTTTCTCGCTTGAAAAAATGCCCACTTGTCAGCTAAACACCGTCAAATTTGTGTACTCGAATTAATTGAATTTTGCTTCTAAGCTTATGGGATATTTAGGGGGCTTACTGGAGGTTTCATCATGGACATCGAAACATGAAGAGTGAGCACAATGCCATCAAAAAGAGTATCACCTGAGCCAATAACTCGTTCTGTGATTTTGTTATGCAACACCGCATGCCTGCACCATAGTCAGTGGGTTGGAGAACTGCGTCTCCATAACTGGGAAGCTCAAGTTGCAGAAACAACCGAACAGGCCATTCACTTACTCGATACACGCAGCGAAAGCTACGCACCAATTGTGGTTTCTTGTCTAACATCATCCTCAATCGACAAACAATGTGAGCAAATATCAGCGTTAAAGGTTCACTCTCCAAGTTTAAAAGCAATCGCTATCTGCAACCAACCACCAAGCCGCAACTTATCGCTCATTAAGCAAACCTTTTGGGATTATTACCACCTGCCTATTGATACAGAATGGCTTTGTCGAAATTTAGGGCATGCGTATGGCATGGTAGACACCAAGCAAACTAAACCTAAGCCTGCCTCGTGCCATGAATGTCAATTGGTAGGGCAATCCAGAACCATCCAACAACTTAAAAAGAAGATAGCCAAGATCGCTAACAACGATTTTCCAGTACTGATTCAAGGGGAAACCGGAACAGGAAAAAGCCTATGTGCGCGTTTAATACATGAGGCCTCAGCCCGCAGTCAAAAACCTTTCATCGCTGTAAATTGTGGCGCAATTCCACAATCCCTGATTCACTCAGAGTTATTTGGCTTTGAAAAAGGGTCGTTCACGGGTGCAAACAAACGCTACGTCGGACACGTGGAAAGAGCGAATGGTGGCACGCTATTTTTGGATGAGATCGGCGACCTTGAACTGTCGCTGCAAACCTACTTACTCCACTTTCTAGAAAATAACTTGATAGAGCGACTCGGCAGTAACAACCAATTGCCCGTAGATTGCCGTGTGATTTTCGCCACCAACGTCAATATCGAACAAGCCGTTGCTGCGGGTAAATTTCGAAAGGATCTCTTTCATCGCATCAATGTACTTCCATTAGACCTAGTACCACTCAATGATCACAAAGAAGACATTGAAGATTTGGTTCGATTTGAACTGAAGCACAATTACGCATCCAAAACCAAACTGCCTAATGACACCCTTGAGCAAATGAAACAGTACCATTGGCCAGGCAATGTCAGAGAATTATTCAACTGCATAAAAAGAGCGATTGTTCTTTCTAACTCAAGCGCCCTCTCTACTCGTCATATGGGGATTCAATTAAAAGACGCGTCGCCCGATACTGAGAGTGACACTCGACTTTCTTCAAAAAATGTTCGTCGAGTGATTCAGCAACACCACTACAATATTTCCCAATCCGCTAAAGCGTTGTCTATTTCTCGGACAACCTTATACAAGCTGATCAAGAAACATCAGATAGTAATTTAAGTCGCCTAACTAGCTAACTAAATAACTAAATAACTAATAACTAATAACTAATAACTAATAACTAATAACTAATAAAGCAGCCTAACAAACTAGGCTGCTTTGGAGTTTAGTTGTACTCAATTAATGAAAGTACTTATGGCTCAGGAACAGTAAATGGACAAACATCACAGGTTGCAATGTTCGATGTTTCCATAAATGCTTGTTGCAAGAACAGCGAGTCAAACGTTGCTGTCACTTGATTAGATAGCATTCCTGCAGTTCCGGTTGGTAACACATTTGGCGCATAAGTTTTACTTACTTGTGTACACACTTGGCCAATCGCATCACCAAAGTTCGGTATCCACTCTCCTTCACCCGTTTTACAAGCAAACAGCTCAGGGTCGGCACTTAATGCACTACACATATTACCAGCACCACATGTGGTCACATCCTCAAGATCATCACAAGGTAAAGCAAAGTCGAGGTAATAACTGCTGTTGACTACTTCAGTAGGTAAATCAGAACGGCTCAAAGAGTCATCCTTAGAATCCACCAGCGATTCAATGGCCAATGGGATATCACCGGTATTACATATTTCAACATCATAGGTTTTCTTAAGCACAACTTGACCGCCATCAACCTCTAAGAAGCTATTACACACCTTAGAAATTTCAACCATCGGGCTCAAGTCTATTGGTGGACAATTGTAGGCCACTGGCGCTTGAGCATTCACGATAAGCCCATCAAGATCCACCGCACCATCTATGACGCCGACGGCACCGTTATTTACAGACAGATAATTCCCCATGATTGCGAATGACTCACCGACACTCCACACTTCATCGCCGTTACCAACCACTGGAAGCGCACCTAAGATTGGTGACTCAGATAAAAAGGCCACTTCGTAGTCACCATTGGTGCCTAACGAACCAGGACCAGTGTTGGTGACCGTCACGGTGTAATCTATGTTGAACATACCATCAACCGTAAAGCTGGTTGTGTTACAAGTCGCCGCTATATTGATGCTACATAAACTGAATGAACCGACAACGAAGTCAGCCAAAGATGCATCAATCGAACGAGAAGCTCGTGACTCCACTAAGAAGCTACTGAAACAAGGAATATCCTCAATACCAAACTCATCATTCAACAGAGCTGACAAGTTTAATCGACCTTCCACAAAGCTTTCTGTCGGAATAGAGGTTGTTTCACCCGTTTTCGCGAGATAGTCCCAACCTTGTACATTGGGTAGAGCAATTGCCCCGATAGAATCATCATTTGAAATCGCACAGATCTTCTCGACACCGACAGCACCACTGCCACATCTTGCACCAACGAAATCATTCGATTTAGGGTCACCGTCCGTTTGGAAAATTCTCGTCATGTTGTCGGTGACATCACCATTATTTAAATCCCACTGCAACACTTCTATATACGGATTACCGCCACTTGCTTGTGGGAATGAAATCAGCACAAGGATGTCTCCATTGATATGCTGTCCAACAAAGTCGCCCTTAGTTTTCCCATCCGGCAATCCTACTTGGTCTTGTAAGAACCAGAAGCCAATGTACATATCACCATTGTTCGCATATCGGTCTGCACCAAAGTAAATTAGCAAATCGCCTTCGCTTTCAAAGGCAGCGGCATACGCATTAGTAAAGTCATCTTTTGGTTGTGGTGACGCGGTACGGAACGCCCAATCTGTAATGTCGGAATCATCTTTTGACCCACCCTTCCAAAAGATTTGGTCGATACCATTACGGTCTTTTTCGAAAAATTCTGCAATCCCAACCATGCTGTTGGGATCATTTACATCGTCCCAATCAATACCACTATTATCACTGGTCGCGTTACCATCGAGTTCCATCACATCAACAGCAGCCCACACCAACTGGGGGCTACTAAACAACAAAAGCGCACTAAGTAAATAATTTATAACCTTCATGTTCTCTCTCCATTTATCCATACTTATGCTTTTAGGGTTTTCTGCCATGCCCAAATTAGAGAAAATCCTTTAGCAATTCGTAGGTTCGATAGAGCATATTCCAAGCCAAGTTCAACTTTTTGAATTGATTGATGTTTATATATTGAAGGCACACCTTTATTGGACGCTTTGTTATCCTTTGTCCATAAACCCGAGATTTGACCAAACAATCAAGGACTTGAAAAGATGAACAAAGTGTCTACGTCAGAGATCTTTAGAGCTTTGATACGAGGGAGAGTGATCTTTAAAAGGTACAATCACGTAGCCATTGCTAGATTATTGAATAACAAGCGATTGAATTAACGGGTGCCGACTTAACGGGTAACTGAAGGTTCAGGTAGTGAAATGATAGGCGAACAGACGATGACACAACTTACGATATTTTACGATGGGACATGTCCATTGTGCGCAAAGGAGATGGCGGCACTTGCCAAGCATGATACCGAGAATAAGATTCAAACCATCGATATCTACAGTGAAGCCTTTTCAGACTACCCTCAGATTGATGCCGACGCAGCCAACACCGTTTTGCATGCACTGGATGAGAATGGAAAACTGCTGCTAGGTTTAGACGTGACCTACCAAGCGTGGCGCTTAGTAGGAAAAGGTTGGCTATACGCCCCTTTACGTTGGGCGATATTCAAGCCAGTGGCCGACTGGTGTTATCTTCGGTTTGCCAAGAACCGATACAAAGTCTCTTTCTGGTTAACCGGAAAGTCGCGCTGCGATGGTAACAGCTGCACAAAATAGCGCTTGGTTAAGACATACCACTCGCGACTTTGTAATACACCACACCAAACAGCGCAGCAAAAACTAAAACGGTAACCGCGACTTTTAACCAAATAAACTTCATGTTTTGTCCTTTAAATTCTGTTTACTGTTTCGCGAGACAAGTTACCACAACAAAACATTCGGTTGGGTAATGATTTATAGAACTTTGTAGTGAGTCTTGATAACTAAGTGAGAACCTTTATGTCGGCAAAAGAAAGAAATCTACCTACCCATCGTATTTCAAGATTCAGTAAGTTCGCGTCTCTCGCCACTCGAGTAGCCGGAAGTGTCATCACTGAAGGCACGAAACAGCTCGCGCAGGGAAACAGACCCAAAGCAAAAGACTTGGTATTAACACCTCAAAACATTGCTCGGCTCACCGATCAACTGGCCCATTTACGCGGGGCGGCGATGAAGCTCGGTCAAATGCTGTCGATGGATGCGGGTGATATTCTTGAACCCGAGTTAGCCAACATTCTCGCTCGCCTGCGTTCAGACGCTGACCCACTGCCAGCCAAACAGCTCAGCCAAGTGTTAGAAAATTCACTCGGAATGAACTGGAAGGCGGAGTTTATCTCCTTCAACTTTAAGCCCATCGCCAGTGCGTCCATCGGTCAGGTTCACCAAGCGTATAGCGACTCTGGAGACAAACTTGCCATAAAAGTCCAATACCCAGGCATTCGAAAAAGCATCGACAGTGATGTAGACAACGTAGGCACATTGCTGAACATCGTTGGTTTGATTCCCAAGTCTGTCGATTACAAAGGCTTGCTAGAAGAGGCAAAAAAACAACTACATGATGAAGCCGACTATGCTCGCGAGGCTGACTATGCGACTCGTTATCACAATGCATTAAAAGAACAATCTCACTTCGTTGTACCTAAAATTCACCCTCAAATGTCTTCAGAATCAGTGCTCGCAATGGACTTCATTGAAGGCGTCTCGATAGAGCAAATAGAAGGTTACGATCAAAGCACCCGTGATTTTGTGATGCACAGCTTGCTCGAGCTTCTGTTCAGAGAGTTATTCGACTTCAAGATGGTGCAAACCGATCCCAACTTCGCCAACTATCTTTACGTTGAAAACACGCGACAGATTGGCTTATTGGATTTCGGTGCCACCCGTGAATACAGTGACCGATTCAGTGATGGTTATCGCATGGCTTTCACTTCTGTAGTTAATCATGATGAGCAGGGGTTAAACAAAGCCCTAGAGCAAATTGGATTTTTTAGCGAGACCATCCTCCCAGACCAACGCCAAGCGATTCTCAACTTAGTGAAAATGGCGTGTGAACCCATGCTTGTCGATGAAGATTACGACTTCAAAGCCAGTGGTTTAGCCCAAAGGCTTCGTGAAGCAGGAACCATACTCAGCATGGAGCAAGAGTATTGGCACACGCCACCAGCCGATGCCCTATTCCTCCACCGAAAAATTGGAGGCATGTACCTGCTGGCATCTCGCCTTGGAGCCAAGGTAAACATCAGGCGCTTGGTGGCGCCCCATTTGCTAAGCGACAGCTGATACTTAACTGATAGCTGATACTGAAGCGATTCTGGTCTCTAAAGTGATCATTTCAAGTCGCTGAACAGTAATAACAGTTACGCCAACTAAAATGAGTCAGACTTATGAAACATTCACTGCTGTGCTCCACCGCCCTAATCGCGAGCCTAACAAGTTCATTCGCATTTTCAGCTAGCTGCCCTGAGATACTCAAAGGCAAACAAAGGCTGTTAAATTCAAACGAAGAAATTGAGCTGTGTGAAGAGTTTCAAGGTAAGACTTTATTGATCGTAAATACGGCAAGCCAATGCGGTTTCACGCCTCAGTTCGAGCAACTTGAGCAGCTTCACCAAACGTATAAAGATCAAGGATTCACGGTTGTTGGTTTCCCAAGCAATGATTTTCACCAAGACAGAGGAAGCGAGAAGCAATCCGCCAAAATCTGCTACCTAGATTATGGCGTCACCTTTCCGATGATGGCGCGCGCTTCACTCTCTGGGCCAGACGCAAACCCAGTCTTTGCCGAAATCCAACAACAAGCCGGTATCAAACCGAAATGGAATTTCTACAAGTTCTTGGTCAGCAAAGAAGGCAAAGTGATAGCAACCTTCCCGAGTTCTACCTCGCCAACCAGTAGTACCCTCAAAAATGCAATAGAGCAGCAGTTATGAGGTCAGATTACTTGGAGACAACTCAAACACGCAACACTATGGCCAAGCTCGGTTATATGGGTTTAATACCGTTTTTGTTCGGTCTACTGTTATCACTCACCGACAGCCAAGTCTTTAGCTTGAGCGGAGAAACACTCTTCATCACCTACAGCGTGGTTATCTTGAGCTTTTTGTCGGGCATCTTGTGGGGCAATGGGATAGAGAACTTCGAAAGCCAATCCAGCAACAAGGCTCTGATTCTTAGCAATGTTATTGTGTTGGCAGCGTGGCTAGCGGTGCTACTCGGTGAGCAACAAGAGTTCCTCACCACTCTGATTCTGATCTTAGGCTACATTGCGGTTTGGCGAGCGGAAAGGTCAATGAGAGAAGAGAATCAAAGTGAAGGCCCCGACGGCTACTTTGATATGCGAACCCGACTGACCTCTAGCGTGGTGTTGATGCACGGTATCGTGATGTTGACCTAAGCGCGTGATGCCTGCATCTAAATAGACACAATGAAACGGGAACTAGACGATGAGCTGCATGACCAGACGAGGCTCATCGTCACCGAAATAATTGCTCTCTTCCTTGATGGTCACGAACCCCATCGACAAGTACAGCTCACAAGCCGAGTTGTTATTTGGATCAACAGTAAGCAACAGTTTGGAATCTTGTGGCAATGTTTCTATGGCCTGCTGCATCAATGAACGGCCAATCCCCATGCCTCGGTAGGCAGTATCCACAGCAAGTGACAACACCCAATACTCTTGTTGTTTGTCGGTTGGCGTCATTAACACGTAGCCTGCAACCTGCGAATCCTGTTTCGCCACCAACAAGCCCTTCCCCCAGCAATCAAATGCCTGACGAAAGAAAAACAACGGATAGGCGTGATCGCCAAATAAAGCATGTTCAAGCTGGTAGATATCAGCCAGTTCTTGTTTTTCCGCACAAACAACATTCATACATCGACCTTAAAAAGATTAACTATAAACTAAAAAGCAAAATAAGAACTACTGACGGCTCACTAACAAATTCGCACCAGATAAGGCAAGAAACACAGAACATGCTTTATTGAAGCGCTTGGCCATTTGAGGTTTTGAAAACCAATTTCGTAGATATAAGCCAAAGGCGGCATAGATAGAAATCGCGAGCATTTCTAACACTAAGAATGTGCTTCCGAGGATGAAGAATTGCGTGTTTACATTAGCGGTGACATCAACGAATTGAGGAAGGAATGCCGTGAAGATAAGTATCGCTTTTGGATTGCCCGCCGCGAGCGCGAACTCTTGTTTAACCAGACCAAACCAATTCTTATTTCGTTCGATATCCGCGACTGGGCTGGCTTGTGAGCGCCATAGGTTGAACGCAATCCATAATAGATACATCGCGCCAAATAGCTTAATAAGGAAAAACAAAGTTTCAGAGGTATAAAGCACGACAGCCAAGCCGGATGCAGCCAAAGCAATCATGCCAGAAAAAGCGAGGATTCTTCCCAGGCCCGCTACAAAGGCGGCCTGAAACCCATAACAACGGGCGTTGTTCATTGATAACAAATTGTTTGGGCCCGGTGTCATGTTGAGCGCAAAACAAGCGGGGATGAACAGCAGTAACTTCCAGATTTCCATTGGTGCTTCCTAATTGCCAGATGCCGCGGTGATTGAATCGTTGAACGAGACTTTACCTTTTATAACAGCATTTAATATCTTGGGTAGCAACATTTGAAAGCAGTAACCATTCTCTGGCGCACCATGCTAATTAGTTCTCAAAAAATTTCTCATATTCTGGCGTAGACAAATTTTCCGCGACGCCAATTTCACCGACAATATAGATAGCACTAGCAAGGGTTTCGATGGTTTGATTAAGCTCTCTATCAGGCACTTCACCAACAACAGGAACCGACGGGCGTGCAGACGTTGATTTGCAGACCACGCTTTCACAAACGATATTGTGCTGTTCCTGCTGAGAAACTTCTGGCGGCTTGAAATCTGGTGAATTGAAGTCGGGAGCACTCATACCCTCGCTTGAAAAATTAGAGGCGCTGTATGAGGCAGCTGAAAAAAGAGAAAGGAGCAACATCCACTTATTCATATATCTTTCCATCGTTAGCATTCGTTATATTTATAAATAATATCTAATTAAAATAATTATGAACAGTGTTTTATTATTAATAATTCATATACCTCTAGACACTTATAAGGATACCCCGCACTCTAAATGAAGTGAGTTCAACTTACATGTGACTGCTTACCTAGCGTAAACTTATCGAGCAGCGCCTGCGGAACAGGAATAACAGAGTATCGAACAAAGACGACTAACGTCACTATTGCCACAAAACTGCCTAAAACAAAGTCATGAACATCAATCAACACCCAACCAAGAAGCCTGTCACTGGTAATCGCAAGTATGGCGATACTCAACGCTGCCATCCATTTACGGTGATCATAAGGTAAATATTCCATTTTTTGGCTCACGATATAGAGCAGTGACAACCTCACGGCATAAGTACCACAAAGCACCACTACCACGGCCCACACGCCATAAATCGGTGTCACAACAAGATAGCCAATGGTTGCTAAGATCGCACAACCACCCTGTATCCACATTTGCGACTGACTTGAGTCACCGCTAAAACAACCGAGGTTAAGGTAATCCCCTGCATTCTTAATCACGCCGATGGCCAAGAGTGCCACGACGATGGTACCCGCATATTGATAACTGCTAGGCAAAATCAAAGTAATAAAACCGGGTACAGTGAGGATCATCAAACAACCCAACACAATGGCCAGATTAACGCCGACTAGCGCTCTGTCCGCACACTCTTTCTTACCATCAGGTTGTTGCAGCATGGCCACCCGATTTGGAAACCACCACAAAGCATAAGGCTGTAGTAGTAAGCCAAGCAGCAACGCAAACTTACCACTGACCGCGTAAATCGCCAGTTCTTCAACGCCTACAAAGCTCGCCATCACCCAGCGGTCTAGCCCTGTGATCATATACATCGAAGCTCCACCGACTAACGTGGGCAATCCAAATTTTAGGATCTTAGCGGAGTATTTGAGGCTGCCAAATGAGCCCATCTCCTGCCATTGATAACGCAGTAAACACAGCATCAATAACACACTCGAAACAGCGGCAGATATTAGTACACCATCAATGCCATAACCCGCTTCAAGCAATGCAAACGTCATAGCAGCTTGCACACTCGCCTTCATTACATTGAGCATGCAAAAGCGCTTAGCCATCGCATTCATTCGCATCAATGTTAACGGGATAGAAATCGCACCATCTAACATGGTCGGTATTAGCAAAAGTAGGATTTGATAAGGTTGGAACTCGACGGGAAGCATCAGTAACAACAACGGCATACTAAGAGCAATTAAAGCCCCTCCTAGCACACAGACCAAGACACTCAACGTGAAACAGTTCGAGACAAGCTTTCTCTTTTCTTCACCCTCAGCGACGCCCACATACCGGTACATTGCCTCAACAATCCCAAAGCTAAATAAGATCGTCCCGATGTCAGCCAACAAGACGATGGCTTCTAAAGAACCGTATTCAGCCAACGTCATCTTATGGGTGATATAGGGGATCATCACGAGCGAGATCCCTTTCATCATCACGATGCCGATGGCGTAATAGGCCGCCTGTTTTAATGAACCCATAGAAGTCACCTATTCCTTACAATGCAGGCATTAGGAAACTTTTACAGTCCCCAAGAAGATGTCGTAAGGTTCTTTTTTGAGGAGCCAACGCTAACGAGCGGATGCTATAAGACATGGCCCGTCGGTTCTGTTGTAAGCCTCTGTAATAGTCGGCGTAACCTTCTAGTATTCTTGCCTTTGCAATTTTGAAACTGGACGTCCGTAAGTTCCATCTCAGACTGTCATCTTGGTAACGTTGAAGAATGGTTTCGATAGACTGCAAATTTCTCAATTTAAGACTTTCAGTTTGGGTAACGGAACTCGCTCTCATCAAGTAACCAACCTGCACGGAGTTCAACACACCGATCTGATGGCTTTCACTCATTCGAAGCCACAGTTCCCAATCTTCCCCATACTTAATGTCAGCATTGAAACTGTCTGTTTGAGAGAACACATCCGCTTTCACCATGACGGTTGAGGTACCAATAACGTTATTTTCGATAATGAACTCTAGCGGGCTCTCAATATTAATGAACAACTCGTCTTGGTCTTGAAACTGCGACCAGTAACTAAAACAGTCGACTATCACTTGGTAGTCTTCAGTGAGGTGCTCGTAGTTAGTAAAGCTCATCGCAAGATCTGGGTAGCGCTGATGGAACTCGAGTTGTCGTTCGATTTTTTCTGGAAACCAAAAGTCGTCAGCGTCTAAAAAAGCAATGTATTCACCGGTCGCCTTTTCAATCCCTAGATTTCTCGCTTGAGGCGCGCCAACACCCAAAGTGGATAATTTAATGATGCGTTCATCTTCTATCGAAGCGAGATACGTCGACGTTCCATCGTTGCTGTTATCGTCAATGACAATGAGCTCAACATCTTGATGAGTCTGCTTCAGTACGCTGCCAATTGCCTTCGGCAGGTAATCCAAACAATTGTAGGTAGGAATAACAACACTTACTTTAGCCATAATGACGCCCTCAGATTTATACGTTATATGGCTGACGTTGCATGTTCTATGCCGAGAGTGCCTTGCTATGAAATCACTTTTAGATCAGTCGCCTACGCAGACACTCTCAAAATGACGAACAGGGTGATCAGACATGAGCGTCAAAACTCCAATTTGATTATCAATTTGAGAAAATGAGCGACTTCTTGGGGGATAACCTTCGGAAAACCATCGAAAAGCCCTCCAAAACTACGATTTTATCTTGGTTCGTATTTTGCTTTATTGGTTATTACCTTGGCTTGATAGCTTTAGTCATATGGATTTGAGGAGTAAGGAATGAAGAAAGTAGCATTTGTGGCACCAACCTACCCTGTACTCAGTGAGACCTTCATTCAAACAGAAGTCGACTCTGTGAAAGCGTGTGGGCACGATGTTTGTGTAATGACGTTCGAAATTGAAAACAGCGAAAAACAGTTCGACTACGACATTGTCGAAATAGGCAATAATGTTCGGATGGGTAAAGTCGCCAGCATTAATTGGATAGGTTTCATCAAGGCTATCTCATTTATTTCTAAGCAAACCAGCATGCCCAAAAAATCACTGTTCGCTTATGGGTTCAAACTGGCGCTGCAACTCGCCGAGAACGACGTCGAACACGTTCATGCGCATTTCTGTCAGCACACTACAGCTCACGCCATCGTCGCGGCAAAGCTACTGAACATCACCTGCTCGTTCGTTGCTCACGGTCATGATGTTTACGAGTTCGCTTATGATATTGAACAGAAGATTTCGTCGAGTGATTTTGTGGTCGCAGTGTGCAAAGACATGCTCACTGATTTCAACACCATGGCTAAGGGAAACATTAAGCTCCTGCACTGCGGAGTGAATACCAAACAATTCCAACTCACCCCCAAAACCGAAACGAAGCAACTTCGCTTTGTTTTTCTTGGTCGATTAGTGGAGCAAAAAGGTATCCACCATCTTATTGATGCATTGGCACCGATTGCCGAACCTCTCGACATTCATCTCGATATCATCGGTACGGGCGATTTAGAGCAACAATTAAAATTGCAGGTCAAAGAAAAAGGACTTGCTCGAAACGTGACCTTTCTTGGCGCGAAACCTCACGAGTGGGTCAAAGAGAAACTATCGAACTATGACAGCCTAATCGCGCCCTTCTGTTTTTCCGAAACCGGGTGTGTGGATACAGGGCCACTGGTTTTAAAAGAAGCGATGGCCGTGGGAACACCCGTCATTACCACCAACATCATGGGATGCAAAGAGATCGTCTCACCAGAGACAGGTTTTGTGGTTAGCGAAAAAAACGTGGAAGAATTAAGAGAAGCGATTGAGCGTTTCGCGCAGCTGAGCAGTAACGATAAAACATCGATGGGTTTAAAGGCACGTGAGAGAGTGAAAGACAGTTTTAATTCGATCAAACAAGCTCAGCAATTATCTCGTTGGATAGAGAACCCAGCTCAATAAGGAATAGCTCAGACGGCTGAGCATCGCAAGAACGGCTAAGCATCATACTAACTACTCAGCACCATAAGAAAACGGAGCACCACAAAAACAAAGAGCGCTACATTGATTTGAAATGTAACGCTCAACTTAGCACAGCCTAATGATGGCAACTTATGCTTTCAGTAACTTTCATTAGCTTTTCATTAAGAAGCCTAGCTAGCCTGCTCGCAGCGCCAAAATAGACTCAAGATCTTCGATGTCACGATATTGAGCTAGCTCCTGCTCTTTCGATGAAATAGCCACAATCGACATTCTATCGGCCAATTCGTTACCTTCAATGCCAACGTGTCCGTTCACATGGTAGATGGTAATTTTTGAAGCCAGCTCTTGGTAGAGAGCATACGCAGGCTTAATAATATCGAGGTTTTTGATCTCGCCGCCCGACTTAGTCCAGCCCTTTTTCTCCCAACCCGTTGCCCACTTAGTAATACAATCAATTGAGTACTTAGAGTCACAATAAATCGCTACAGAGAGACCCGCGTTTAGCTTCTCTTTTGCGAGCAAAAACGCCTGTTTAAGGCCATGTAACTCAGCGGTATTATTGGTTCCAACAGGTTGATACAAGCCATACCACAATTCGGTTAATTGGTTGTTTTGGTATACTGCTAAACCCGTCCCCGCTTCACCAGGGTTTGGTTCACACGCACCATCGGTAAAGATCTTGATATCAAAATGCATATCTGTGATTTGCTGCTCCGAAAGAGGCGGCACCTTAGCTTTCGTCGACTTACCCGCAGAGCTTGGCTTTGTCGCAGTAGAACCTGACGCAGACGACGTTTTACCACCGAAAGCAGACTCGGCCTCGCCTAGTGTTGGAAACGATTTATATCTCGCACCAGCAAAACCATCAACTTGCGACTTACACTCATTCCAAGTAGTAAAAATACCCGGTGTGCGACCTTTCCAAACCACATAATACTTCTTAGCCAAACTAACTCCTTACCTAAACACACAAATAGTGAATCAGTACATTAGATGCCACCAAGCTATACGTTGCAAGGTCTATCACTCTAAAACAGGTCTAAAAAAGCTGCGTTCATAACTCACGATGCAATCAACTTCGTCTGCAAATTCAAACGCTTTAATGCACTCAGCATCGCTCAGCGACTTAACCCGATATTCTTCGTAGGCAGTCAAACTTTCAAAGGTAAACAACGCCAAGGCAATATTGTTCGCCCCTTCCGACGGTAAGAAATAACCGTTGTGTTGACCTCCGAATTTAGCGACCAGAGGAATCCACATTTTTGCGTATGCCTCAAACTCACTTACCTTTTTAGGATCAATTACATATCGAACATAACAAGTAATCATAGTTATTCAGCCCTTAAATAATAGGAGAAACACAAAGCCGAAGTTGACGTTGAAGCTCAAGAAAAAAGGTAATCAACCGCAACGAGGTTATAGAACAAAAACACGCCCATACTGACGCCAATCGTTAGCAGCACATTGCCTGTTTTCCAAATCAACAGACCTGTGACCACCGCGCCTATCAAGTATGGGTTTTCAAGGCTTGGCCAAAATGTTTGTTCTGGTGCAAATACAATTGGCCCCCAAATCGCAGTCAGTACCGCAGGGCTTGAATAACGCAATAGGCGCCTTGCGGTTTGATTGAGTCGAAGCGGGATTGCAGGCTCAAGAAACAAATACCGACTAAAGAAAACAATCGCCGTCATAAGTAATATCGTTAACCAAATCATCTCTATTTCCCCTCCACGATTGTCTTGTTACCGTTGTTTCGCTCTTGGAACGATTCGCTGATAAAGCCCGCTAACATACCGGCAATCGCTGCAATCATTAGCCCGCCCTCAATATTGTTAACCGACATGGCAACCGAAGTGACCAGTGAAACCACCACACACACAACGACGGGTAGAGTTCGGATTAATGGGAACACCAAGGCGATAAAAGTTGCTGCGACCGCAAAGTCGAGCCCAATTTCATTGAGTGAAGGAATTTGGCTTCCCGCGACAATACCAGCAAAGCTCGCAATATTCCAAACGAGATAAAAACCGCCGCCTACACCCGCAGCATACCAGCGATTAAATTCTTTCTGAGACTGCCCACTACAAATCGCAAACAACTCGTCGGTGAGCCAAAATCCGAGTAATAGACGCCAACGCGTAGGAAGATGGCTGATTTTGTCACGCATCGATACGCTATACAGAAAGTGTCTAGACGTGATGAATAAGGTAGTCAACAACATGGTGCCTAGACCAATACCCGCTTTAAACATACCCGCAGCGACAAGTTGTGCTGAGCCAGCAAATAGAATAGCCGACATCGCTTGCGCTTGAAGCTGACTCAATCCAGCATCTATCGCATATGAGCCCGCTAGAATTCCCCAAGGGATTACCGCAATGCTCAAGGGCATTCCCGCTAAAACGCCCTTCCATAACTGTGTTCGTCTATCCATTGTTTCACTATCCATATAGTTCTTTTCTCTCTTCACATTGGCTATTCAATGTAAGAGGAGTTGAGTCGGTTCGATTGTACAAACTTGCTCGATTTGATGCCCCAATTCACCGTACCTTAGCCACGCAAGTTTAGAGCATTTTGATGTATTGCCCCGGCGTGTAGCCATTGGCCTTTTTGAAGTGTCGATGAAAATGGCTTTGATCATGAAAACCACACTCTTGCGCGGTATCAGAAATGGTATGTCCTTGTTTCAATAACTTACGCGAAAGCCTTAACCGAGATTGGATTTGATACGCATGCGGCGGAAGACCAAATTCTTTCTGAAAAGAACGCACTAAGTGAAACGGGCTCAATGCCGCTAACTTAGATAGTTCGTCTAGCGACACATCGGCTTGTGGGAAATCATCTAAAAACTCTTTCACCAACACAAGCTGGCGCTGAGTTTTCCCATCGAGTTGAGGGTTAAGCGGCGATTTTCCATGTCGACTAATCAGCTTAACCAACATCCCATACATCAAGGTCTCTCTTAACAGGCGATTGTCGGATTCATCAATCGTGTTAAAGACCAACCTCAATTGATTAGCGAGTTCAGGGTCTTCAACCACCGCTCTTGGGAAGTAAGGCGCACCGTAGTTCGGTAGGTTAAGCTCTTGAGTGATCTTGGCAAGTTGCTCTGGGAGTGGATACATGGCTCGATACGCCCAACCGCCTTCAGTGGCAGAGTGACCGCTATGAACTTCGTCGGCATTGACCAGAATAATCGCATTTTGTGGCGCGATATGATGCCCGCCTGTTCGATAAAAGCGCTGCGCCCCCTGCTCAATAACCCCAAGCGTGTAGCCCTCATGGCTGTGGCGTGAGAAGTTCTGCTTTTCGTATTCAGCATCAAGAATTTCAAGGCCACCGAGCTCTTCCGTTATCTTATATTCGGCCTTTTCTTTAGAGCGTTTCTTGTTCTCCATAACAATCCCCAAGCCTGTTAATTATCGAGCGACTTATCAGTCTACTCTATAGGCTCTTTCAGCTTTTGTACAAAATTGCGCTTTTGTTTGTTAATACTGTTTTTATCGTTGGCTTAATAACGCTTTCTAACTGGGAGGAAAGTCTTGGTCTATAACTAGTTGGCGAGAAATTGACAAATTAGTGGGGCAATCATGGCAATACTCTCTTCAAATCATCGGCAATAGACCTGATACACCATGAAAAATACGCTAATCCTTTTCTTTTTCCTGACCCTAACTGGGTGCACTCATAACCAATCAAAAGCACTGAGCATGAACTCCTCGTCGGTCAATACGTATCCTCAATCCATGTCGAACCTACAACTGTGCGACACCTTGTATTACGGGCGATCAAGCAACCAGACACTCGCAGCAATTGGCAGTGAGTTTAATCGAAGAGGTTTATCCAAGAGTTGGTGTAATACTGAAACCAACAAGCTCTATCTAACAAAGACGATTGATTGGGTTGCTGACCAAGTAGCAGACAAAGAAGATTCGGAGGAAGAAGCATCTGCCGTGGTGTTGCCTGCGAATTAAATGAGGCAATGACAGCGCACTTAATGACCTCGCTTGCTTAGGTAACTGTGTGACCTATTTTTACTCAAAAAATCCCAAGTTAACCTGGCTGCGTTCGAAGAAAAACAACCGCTTCTTTTCGCTACACAAATATTACGAGGGTACTCGGGCGCAAGAGGAATAACATTTACGCCGGGATGAGATTCTGGAACGGCAAGCTCTGCAACAATAGAAACACCTAAGCCCGCTCTAATCAAAGCAAGTATCGAGGTCAATTGAACAATGGTGTGTTTTTCTTTAAGGCGAGATTTTGATAGCTTAAACCATTCTCTAATGAGCGCCTCGCTGCCCCCTTTACTCAGTATAAAATCTCGATCTTCGATATCCACAGCCGACAAAACTGGCAACTGGGATAAAGGGTCATCTTCATGAACTAAAGCCACCATACGGTCAGTAAAGACTGGGATGATATCTAGATCCAAATACTCTTTATCAACCGCGATTGCAAAATCTACGCGCCCCTCTCGCAATGCTAATAATGCTCCTTCGTCAGTAAACTCGCTTATTTCAATTTTAACTTGAGGTAAGTGTTGGCTGATCGCATGAATTAGGCTGGGTAAAATATGTGTGGAAGCGGATGCGCCAAAAGAAGCCACTTTCACCTGTCCAGCCCCATCTTTTTGAATAAGTCGAAGCTGTCTCAATAACACCCCTCCCTGCAACTCCTGCTGTTTCGCGAACTCAGCAATCAACCTCCCTTCCTCTGTTAACAATAAGGGGCGACTGTCTCTTCGGACTAAAGCGAAACCTAACACATCTTCAGCACGTCGAAGAGCTTTGCTCGCAGCAGGTTGACTGACTCCTAATACCAGAGCGGCATCAGTGATACTTCCGAGCGCTAGTAGCTGCAGAAGTAATTTGGGAACTAATGATGGGATGCTTTCCAAGTCTTCAACCATTTATATAACCTCAGGTTATTTTGATATCTATCTCTATGCTAGCAGACTACTTTTTCCGAAAAATAGATACTAATCACCCGGAGAAAACAAATGACTATAGAAACATGGCTAACCTTCTGCCTCGCTTCACTTATCTTAACCATGACGCCAGGTCCCAGCATTTTGTTGGGCGTCATTCATTCAATGAAATATGGCGTTAATAAAGCTATTTTTACGGCACTAGGCGATATCTCAGCAAACTTCATACAGATGATCATTGTTGCACTTGGACTTGGCATCATAATGTCAACGTCTGAACTAGCGTTCGCCGTTATCAAGTGGCTTGGAGTCACAACATTGCTGTATATGGGTATCAAGATGTTGCGTGATAAACCTGAGTGTGATGCACAAATAACCACCAATTCACCCACCGCGATTTCAGGCCACAGACTCTATTTAAGTGGTTTCTTCGTTGCAGCGGGTAACCCCAAAGCGATTGTCTTTTTCACTGCATTCTTCCCCCAGTTCATAGACCCAACCAAGCCCCTGTTATCACAAATGTTGGTGATGTGCCCCACAATGGCAGTGTTGGATTTTACGTGGGTGATGATTTACGCAATCTCTGCCAAGAAGCTTCTTGGGTTTATGCAAGATCACCCAACGTACCTGAATAAAATCGGTGGCTCAGCGCTTTTAACTGCAGCCATCGTACTCGCAGTAACAAGTCACAGCTCCAACCTATAGTCGAGCCAGTAAAGGAAAAAACAATAAATTGAGTTTCATTCGAGGGGAAAAATCGTCTACTGTAACGCTACCTGCGGATTAATCGGATAAGTATTGTTAACGTCCTTAAATACGCTAGCAGTACTTCTGGCAATAAAACTGGAGCAAACTAATTGATCTTCATGCCTTTGCTCACATCAATATGCATTTGCATTGATAAATGTTAACAATTGGTTAATTATCCATATCCATTATTACTATAAGGAAATAACCAATGAAATGGATACTTGTTGCATTCGTCAGTGTTTTCTCTGTGTTCACATACGCAAAAGATTGGAAACAAATTCGCTTTACTGTTGAAGGGGCCTACCCACCGTTCAGTTGGACAACGCAAGATGGTGAATTAGAGGGGTTTGAAGTCGATTTAGCCAACGCCTTGTGTATCGAATTAGAAGTAAAATGTATCATCTCAAAAACTGATTGGGACGGTATTATCCCATCACTTTTAAGCCGTAAAAACGATGCAATTATAGCGGCTATGACCATTACCGAAGAACGTGAAAAGAAAGTTAATTTCACTATGCCTTACGCTAAAGTTCCCACTCGTTTTGTCATGGAAAAGGGGCGTGAAATCAATATGGATGACGGCAGCTTAAATGAACTAACAATTGGGGTTCAACGAGCAACTATTGGTGACAAGTACCTTTCTGAGATCTATCCAGATGTAGATACCAAACGTTACGGCTCATTCGATGAAGCCTTTACCGATTTACTCAACGGCCGCTTAGATAGCGTGTTTGGTGGTTCAATGGGGCTCAACGCAGGCTTTCTTGAAACGGATCAGGGTAAGGACTATCACTTTACAGGCCCTAAATTTACAGAAGAGAAGTGGTTTGGTCGTGGTATTGGAGTCGCTGTTAGAAAACAAGATGACGAATTAAAAGATCTTATCGATAGTGGAATACAAAGACTGATCGACAATGGTCAACATCAAAAAATCGCAAGTAAATACTTTTCATACAGCATTTACGAGTAGGCTGATGTACAGAGTGAACACCACCAATCACGAACTGTTGTTCACTTTTTGAAAGTTTCAGATAGCAAAAAGCCGCTCATAAAGAGCTAATGCCGTTCACTTAAGAGTGAACGGCATTTTTGTTCTTAGCATACCGTTGT
>NZ_JBFSTC010000049.1:0-36186 GCF_041466605.1 Vibrio sp. 10N.247.310.17
CATCTGTAGGATCGTTCAACTGATCAGGAAAATGCTTAAATGATCAGTGTTAGCTCTCTTGAGCTGCTTTTTTTATGGATGTTTAAATGAAAATTTTAATTGTAACTCAATGGTGAGATTACATTGAGAGTGTGATTTAGATCTTGTTTTTGAGCGCTTTAAGTGTAGAATCCGCGCATAAGAAAATCGATTATGTGCGGAGATAAGCATGAATTACGAACTAGGCCACGCATACCTTGGTCAAATGGTAGCAAAAAACATGATGCACGAAGCATTGTATGGCAAGCCAAAGCCCAAAAAAGCATCATTCATTAAGCGAATGATGAAGAAAATGGCGAAATAAGCATTTTTAAAAACGGATTTTAAAAAGGCCTTAAACTTACTGGTGTCCAACTATTGGGGCTAGTTCAGTTTAAGGCCTTTTGCGTTTTAGCGATTAATGAAGGTCATCGCTCGTTTTGTTGTGGATGGACACAAAAAACACTGATAAAGCTTCTGACTAATGACTGTTACTGAATTCAGCCTGTCGATTGGTTGGATAGGTCGACAACATTATTCGGGATGGTATCTAAACCGTTCTCTTTCATCCACGCTTCTAAGTTGTCAGCTCCACCAATGTATTTACCATCAAGCCAAATCTGAGGAACTGTTACTGGTGTTTTCTCACCAATGTGCGCTTTGACCTCTGGAATCATACGATACAAAGCTGCGCTGTCTTTTACGACATCGTGGTATTGGTATTCAACACCCGCTTCATCAAGCATTTTCTTGGCCTTAACGCAGAATGGGCAGGTCGCTTTTCCGTAAACAATGTTGCCTTTTAGGCTGTCTCGTTTAGTCCACTCTTTAATCACAGATTGAACCAAAACACCGCGATTAAGCGCTTCACCTTGGCTGACTACCTTGCCTTCAACAACAAGAATAGGAGCATGCCAAGAACCCAGTTTTAGCGGCTCCCACCAGTGAGATAACCAATCTTTCACTTCCAGTTCAACATCGACATCTGATAACTCATTCTCAAAAGTATCCTTAAGAATGTCTTTGGTAAGGGTGCATTCTCCACATGGGATGTTAACTTTAAATGGACCCCAGCTGCCTGCCCAACGGTATAGTGTAATCTTGACTGGTTTCTTCATGCTTACGGCCTCGTTTGAATTCGCTTATCCATATAGAACGGACAGTCGAACTATTTATTTCATCGATCCTAAACTTTCTTTATTTTCGCCGGTTTTTTCGTTTCCCAATGGGTAATAAATGCAACTGACGCAATAATAATAGCAGCCCCTAGCCATAAACGACCCGGTGGAACCCAACTAAATACAATCCAACCCGCTAGAACATTTAACGGTAATTTTGCGTGGTCAAAAGGTTGCACAAACGAAGCATCAGCAACAGAATAGGCTTTTACAATTGCCCATTGAGCGAGTGCCGTCATAACACCGATAACAATCAAGATAGCCCAAATTGTACCGCCGCTTGGAGTCTGCCAATCTGGCGCGGCAAGCAGGATGTTAAATGGTGTGATTAATAGCAGCAAGTACACCACCATGGTTGAAGGACTGTCTTGCGAAGAGAGTTTTTTCACCATGAGTGAGTAGCATGCCCAGAAGAAAGCTGCGCCAACCGGTAGCAGTGTTGCCCAGTTAAAGTCTTCTGCCCACGGCTCTAGAATCACCATAGCACCAGCGAAGCCGGCTAAGGTCGCGCCCCAGCGAGCTGCCCCAACTTTCTCTTTGAGGAAAAGTCCTGAGCCTATGGTTGCAAACAATGGCGACGTCATGAGAAGGGCAATGCCTTGCCAAATAGGTACTGGGTAAGCCAATGCCCATATCCAAAGTTGAATACCAATAACAGACAAGAAGACACGGAATACGTGCAACTTTAGGTTGTCGGTTTTTAGCGCGCGGCGAATGCCCAGCGTTTTCAGATAAGGAAGAATAGCGAACAACGCGATGGCGTATTGAATGACGGCAACGGTGGTAGAAGTAAGTCCGAAATGAATGCTAGCGACTTGAGTTAGGCTATTAATAACGGCAAAGGCTAGGCCTGCGGTTAGCATCCAGCTAGCGCCTTGGATCGGATGGTGTTGTGACATGATGCTTCTAATTATTTGATGTGGTTCACCTATGATACGGATTTAGCACCACTTAACCAGAAAAAGCATTGATGAAGTTGGTCAGAATATTTGAATATGAAAAAGGTTGAGCAACCGCCCAACCTTTCTAGTCTCTATCTAAAGTCGATTTAGATTAGAAATCGTAGCGGACACCTAGGCGAAGTGTGTCTTCACCAGCTGTCACGATACCTTTTGCATTTTTAACTTCGTCTAAACCGTTAACGTAGTAAGAAAGGTATGTGCGGAAATTGCTGTTTAGTTTGTAGTAACCAGCTAATTCAATACCGTCGACAGCGTCTACTTTTGCTCCGCTGTTGATTTCATCTTCTTGGTAAGTATATACGACTGCAGCAGATACTTGCTTGGTGAATTTGTATTGCGCTGCAAATTCCATAGCAGTGAATGACTTAGCATCGGTACCTGTCGCTTTATCATCTAGGTCGCCTGTTGAATAAGTTGCAGCTAAGTACAGGTTGTCTAGAGAATACGCTAGGCCGGCAAGGATTTGGTCTGCGCTACCTTTATTTTCCCCTAGGTCTTCACCTGAGTAGGCTAGGCCAAGATCTAAGCCCATTGGCAGTGAGTAAACACCAGAAATGCCGTAGCCGTCAGAGTCTTTTTTGCTGTTGGTTTGGTAAGTGGCTTCTAGTTGCAGGGCATCAAAGCCGCCACGGTATGCAAATACACCATCTTCTTTATCAGAAGCTGCACCGAATGCTTGCTGCACACCAGAAAACTCAGTGATATCTGTAAAGTCAGATACGATAACTGAAGCCATATCTTGGCGACCGACAGAAACGGCTTGGCCGTCAAAATCAACACCTGCGTACATGTAACGGTTTTCAAACTTATCAGAACCTGTGTCTTGCTCTGCTTCGTAGAAACCGAATGCCGTTGCAGTATCTGTAAGTTCTGTTTTACCACCAAGGTTTAAACGGAAACGAGTTTTATCTTTCATTGAACCTTCAACTTCAGCACCACCAGAACCAATGAAATCACCACGGAATTCTGCACGACCGCCAATTTTAAGTTCTGTACCATCAGAGCTGTAAACCGTTGCTGCTAACGATGAACCTGAAACTAGTGCCGCTACCACTGCAGAAGCTAGAACTGCCTTTTTCATAATCACTTACCTTGTATTTTAAAATCCGTGAGCAATGCGCTCTCCGTTTCGATATGAAACTAATCTAGAGCAGCTAAATTAAGCTTTCATTTCTGTAAAATTACATTTTCGTGAATAGGGAACTTTTTAAGTGTTGATTTTATTGCACTTTTATTTCAGGAAATTGAGTGGTTTGTGAATGGATATACCACTCGTATTTCCTTATTCGGTTACTTTTTCAAGTTTCTATTTGGGCGAGGTGATAATGATATGGGTGAACCTTATGGTGAGGTTAGAGCTTCTTCATCTTATTAACTGTTTGTACTGATTAAGATATCCTCTATGATGCCAAAACTTAGAAAAGAATAAATTTTGCTCAACAAGATGGAGACGTTGGATGAAAACAGAGTACTTAGGCGATGTTTTACAAGGTAGGCAGGTTATTGGCGCCTTAAATGTTGAAGACTTACCGATTGGAGAGCATCAGTTTTGGTTTCAAGTAACCAGTGATGGGTTAGGGCAACCTAAAAACATGCCGGTTTCTGTTTTCAAAGGCAGTCAAGACGGCCCGAAGTTGCTGATCACTGCCGGGATTCATGGTGATGAGCTAAACGGTGTGTTGGCTGCTCAGCAAATTATCCGAGATTTAGTAGGCAACACATTAAAAGGCACGGTGACAGTTGTACCAACTGTGAATTTGTCTGGCTTGCTTAACCACAGCCGCGATTTTATCTCTTCGGATCCGGGCTCTTGCCCTGCCAACCTTAATCGACTCTTTCCGGGGGATGCACACGGCTTAGCCGCGGAGCGATTCGTCGCATCTCTGTGGGATCGCTTACTCAAACACAACGCGACATTTGCTGTTGATCTGCATACCCAAACTCGTGGTGCCGTGTATCCACTTTATGTGTTTGCTGATTACCGAGTAGAGCAATGTTTGGAGATGGCGAGGTTAATGCAGCCCGATTGTGTTCTTAATGATCCCGGCGATCCGGGTATTCTTGAAACGGTCTGGAATCGAAGTGGAATTCCGAGCATTACAGTGGAAGTCGGGATGGGGAAATTTACTCAACCTGACATGATTCAACGAGCCGTAGATGGTGTTTTTAATATTCTTTCTTACTACGAGATGCTTGATGCTGAAGGTTTAAGAGACAAAAAGCCACTGCCGAGTATAGATTGGATAGAGGGCAATAATGTGGTGTCTATCCGCGCTGATATTGGTGGCTTTGTGTTGCCTCAGGTCGAGCTTTTACAAAGCGTAGAGCAAGATGATCTTTTGGCGATTCAATATGACGCTTTTGGTAACGAATGTCGTCGTTATCATGCGCTGTCTGCCGGACGTGTACTTAGCTATAACGTGGATGCATTAAGGGAGCCAGGGGCTCTTGTCTGTCGACTATTGAGTTGAGATGCTTTTAGTTGAGAAGCTCCCAGTTGAAAAGCTCTTAAGTAGTAAGCTCTTAAGTAGTAAGCTCTTAATTGGTAAGCTCTGAGTTGAAAAGCTCTTCGGCGGGCGTCTCTTTGTCAATCTGGTGCATCGTCATTTGAAACGTGTAAAAAAAAAGACCGAGCAGGGCTCGGTCTGATAGTTTTTCTCGGGAGTAACAGTTTTTAGCGTAACTAGTATCGCTTTAAGATCTCGATGATCTCTTGCTCTGTTTCCGCTGCGATAATGGCATCAATGTCATCATCATTTTGGAACAACTCTGATAGCGCCATAATAGTATGGATATGGCTATCTGAGTCCATCGCTGCCAGAGTGATTGAAAGGTAAACGTCACCGTTGTCTTCCGACTCTAAATCAACACCCTTTTTGAATACTGTCACCTGCAGTGATGCTTCGTTCACACCATCTTCAGGACGAGCATGAGGCATCGCAATCTTTGGTGCTAGAACATAGTACGCGCCGATGTCTTTGTGCTTTTGCTTGATAGCTTCAACATAGCTTGCTTCAATTTTCTTGCTTGCTAACAGTGTTGAACAGGTTAAATCAATCGCAGCATCAACCGTTAGGTTCTCTTCAGAGTTGATGATAACGCCTTGGTTACCGATTAAATCGAATAGGCTCATGAAACAATCCATCCTAGAATCAGACCAACAACACCGAAGTCGAAGTCAGCAAATGTTGTCGCTTCAAGCCCAAGACCACCTAGTACTGGAAGTAGTAGCATTGGTAGGAAAGAGATACACAGACCTTGCGTGAATGAACCTAGAATTGCACCACGTAGACCGCCAGTCGCGTTACCGTAAACACCTGCCGCACCACCTACGAAGAAGTGTGGAACCACACCCGCTACAATGATTGTCCAACCAAGTGCACCTTGAACTGCCATTGCTAGTAGACCAGCCGCGAAAGAACAAAGGAAACCGATTAGTACCGCGTTTGGTGCTACTGGGAATACCATAGGGCAGTCTAGAGCAGGTTTTGCACCTGGTACTAGTTTGTCAGAGATACCTTTAAATGCAGGAACGATTTCAGCAATTAGCATCTTCACACCTTGCAATACGATGTAAACGCCACCAGCAAAGATTAGAGATTGCATGAAGGTAAATACAACCCAGTTTTGACCGCTTGATACTGTTTCTACAAACTCGCCGCCCGCAATAATAGACGCAAGCATGAAGAAGATAGCCATTGTTGTTGCTACGGCTACTGGCGTATCACGCAGGAACATTAAGCTTTTGGGAACTTGGATGTCTTCTGTTGATTTTGATGTGTCACCGAATTTGCTACCAATGAAGCCAGACACGATGTAAGACAGTGTCGAGAAGTGACCAATAGCCAGTTGATCAGTACCCATCACTTTTTCAGTGTACTTTTGGCCTAGCGCTGGCATCACAACCATTAATGTACCCACAATGATAGAGCCGATTGCGACTAGAACTGTGCCTTCAATGTTTGCTGTAGACAGAATTACCGCTACTAGCATAGACATGAACATTGTGTGGTGACCCGTTAAGAAAATATATTTTAAAGGAGTAATACGAGCCAATAAAATATTCACAACGAATGCGAAGAACATAATTAGAGCCATTTCATAACCGAATGCTTCTTGTGCTAATGCAACAATTGCTTCGTTATTTGGAATAACACCACTTACGCCGAATGCTTCAGTAAATACAACTGAGAAGTTATTTAGTGCGCCAACAAGAGCGCCAGCACCAAAACCTAAAATTAGGAAACCCATTACGGTTTTAATTGTGCCTTTTAGAATGGTGGAAATATCAGCTTTCTGTGCAACAAGGCCAATGAAAGCAATTAAGCCTACCATGATTGCTGGCTCTTTTAATAAGCCGAGCATGAATTCGAAAAAGTTCTGCATAATTTTGACCTTACATGAAAGTTTTTAGTTGTTCTTCGATTGATGCTTTGTCAAAAATATTTTTAAGGCTGATTATGTTCTCTTTTCCGCCTTCTTTCAGTTGGTTTGCAACGTCTGTCGCTGCTACCCAAATATCCGCGTTGCTTGATGCAGCTGATGACAGATCTTCGTGATCAACTTCCGCTTCGAAACCGATTTTTTTAGCCACTTCTTTCACTGCCATTTCCATCATTAGTGAAGTACCAAGGCCGTTACCGCAAACTACAAGAATCTTTTTCATAATATTTGTCTCAATTGGATTTTAGGGGTTGAGAAACTGCGTTCTCTTATTGTGTGGGAGCATAGTAATGGAAATATTGAGATTTCAATAAGATCTCCATCACAAAGCTAAAATGAGATTGTGATGGAGGTCTCGCTTGTGTGTGGTAAAAATCCAGAGTGAGACTTTGATCAAATTTAACTTTTCACACGAATATGCAACGTATCTATTGAGAAAGGTTGGGGGGAATGTATTTGTCTATTGGAATGTAAATATATAGAGGGTCTGTTGAAGAAAATAGAGAATTAATCGTATCGACCGTAGTCGGTAAGCATTTTCTTAAGCATGCTATTAACGTCTTTGGTCTTTTTATTTCTTTTAGTTAGTTGGCTAAGAGAAGTCGGTTTTGGCGAGGTAACATTTTCACCATCTATTTCTTCGGTTTTATCTTTCATTTTCTGTACGGCAGGCAATAACATTCTAATTTCTTCATTATTGATATTGGTCAGAACCACAATATTTTCAGATTCAACTTGGGTAATCGTTAATATGCCATGCTTAACGGATTCAACCTTTTCACCAATCATAATTGATTCAGGTGCGACAGAGCGATCGGTTAACTGACCTGTACGTAATTTCGCTGCACTGATAGCGCGGATATTTCCGGTGTTTTCAAACGCAACAATAACAGTATAGGTATTATAATACTCAACTACTGTCACATAGCCGTGTCTATTTGTTTTGAATCTAGCTCCATTGTTCATGTCGTGCGGAGCTTCCATTTTCTTCACGTGTTTCCTCTCTTAGTCTCAATGGCAGTTATATCTAATCAGCTCGTCTCGTTTTATAGATAATGAATGGGTGAGATAATACAAAGTATATACGCATCTAAACTTAAGATGAATCTTGAAGTCATAGTAAATGAGGGAGAACACAGAAAAGTGGTAATAATCACACAGAATTAACCGAGAGGTTACGCAGCTCTCTACATAGGTTGAACATATCACATTCATTTCATGATCTTCATTTACAACGCCTGCTGCTTAAAGTTTTATTGGGTAATTACTCAATAAAACCAACCTGATATGTGAGCCAATTTATATAAATAAGAATTGTATAAATTATTGATTTAATGAATGTTTACTGAGTAAGACAATTTTTGTTAGAACACCATCTTCAAAACAATAAGATAGGTAAATCTAATGACAAAACTCGTCAGTTTGCTCCTTGCCACAATCACGCTAGGGCTTTCAGGTTGTGCAACAGTATTAACTCCAGAACAGAGTGCGCCACAATTGAGTGTCGTACCTCAAGAAAAAGCACTGACTATTGCAGTGATTGATAAACGCCCATACGTTTTAGACCAAGATAAAGAGCCAAAGTTTGAGGGCATTATTCGTAGTTCTCTCGGTATTCCTTATTCACACAACACGGCGACACAACAGCCGATGTCTCAGTTTTTGACGGATAGACTTGTTGCGGGCTTAAAGAAGCAGCAAGTGACGGTGGACTCAGTCGAGACGACACCAAACGAAGACATCACTAAAGTCGCTGAGCAGATGAAAGCGTTCGACAATAAGTCGATGATGTTCGTCTTGAATGAATGGAAATATGATTTCCATGCGTTTACGGATAACTCTTGGTACAACGTAAATGTGATTATTTACGACGAAGTAGGTAAGAAACTGCTGAGCAAAAACTTCCAAGGCGAGAACGATGTGCCAGATGGTGGTGTGATCATTAATGAAATGCAGCTTATCTATAAACAACGTTTCGAAGAGATCTTCCAAGACGTTGAAGTGAAAAGTGCATTGCTTAATTAATTTTGCCCATTTCGATAATATCCTTTAGAAAGCCACACTTTGTGGCTTTTTATTTTAAACTTCCTGCCTCGACGTTCTTTTTGACTGATAAGTTAAAAATGACGATAAACACTGCGTTTTGTTTAATCCTTGACCGCGCGATCGTTTGCGTTGAAAAATGTGATGAAAGTCTCACTTAACTGTTTATACTTCTTTTCCGGTTTTAAGCCGGTGCTTAGCCAATACAAGCCGTCACATGGATATGTGAATGACCCCACGGACCGGACCAGCTACGTTCCACTGCTTGTATAAGGTGATTTTTACATGAACAACTCGTTGTTACATTCGCTAACCCTGTTAGCTCCTTCATCGCGTAGCGTTTTGCTTGCGGTTCTTTGTCCTATTCCTTTGATGTCATTCGTTTGGCTCATGTTCACTCTTTAAGGATTACTAGGACACATTATGAATATTCTATTTGGTTTTGTCGGTGTTCTTGCACTGATTGCTTGTGCGTACCTGCTATCTGAAAGTCGTTCTTCGATTAACTGGAAAACAGTCTCTCGTGCACTATTACTTCAAATCGGCTTCGCGGCTTTGGTGTTATATTTCCCTTGGGGACAATTGGCGCTAACAAGCCTAAGTAATGGCGTTTCTAGCCTGCTTGGTTTTGCAGACGCTGGTATCGCATTCCTTTTCGGCGACCTTGCAACTGAAGGTTTCATTTTCGCGATACGCGTACTTCCAATCATTATCTTCTTCAGTGCTCTGATTTCTGCACTTTACTACCTCGGCATCATGCAAAAAGTGATTCAAATCTTGGGCGGGGCGGTGCAAAAACTGCTGGGTACCAGTAAAGCTGAATCCTTGGTAGCGACAGGCAATATCTTCCTTTCTCAGGGTGAGTCTCCTCTTCTTATTCGTCCGTTTTTAAAGTCTATGACTCGTTCGGAATTGTTTGCTGTAATGGCAGGTGGTATGGCGTCGGTAGCGGGCAGTGTGCTTGGTGGTTATGCTGGTTTAGGTGTTGAACTTAAATACCTTATCGCCGCAAGCTTCATGGCAGCTCCGGGTAGTCTGTTAATGGCGAAGATCATCGTTCCAGAGCGCAGTACACCAAGTGACTATGACCATATCGAACTCGATAAAGCTGACCAAAGCAACGTGATCGATGCACTGGCAAGCGGCGCGATGAACGGTATGAAAGTCGCAGTAGCTGTCGGTACTATGTTGATTGCATTCGTGAGTGTGATTGCGATGGTGAACACTGGCCTAGAAAGCTTAGGTGAGACGTTCGGTTTTGCCGGTATTACGCTGCAAGCTATCTTTGGTTACCTGTTCTCACCACTAGCATGGCTGATCGGTATCCCGAGTGATGAAGTATTGATGGCGGGTTCTTACATTGGTCAGAAGATCGTAATGAACGAGTTTGTTGCTTTCATCGATTTCGTTGAGAACAAAGCTCTGCTATCTGAACACAGCCAAGTCATCGTGACGTTTGCTCTATGTGGTTTTGCTAACATTGGCTCTATCGCAATTCAGCTAGGTTCAATCGGTGTTATGGCACCAGAGCGTCGTGCTGAAGTGGCAAACTTAGGCTTGAAAGCAGTCGCTGCTGGTACGCTTGCAAACCTAATGAGTGCGTGTTTAGCGGGTATCTTCATCCTGCTTTAAGCGAGATTCAGTTCAAGCGCTTAAATTCAGTTGAAGCGGGCACCTTTCTTGCGGATTTAACGTGAGAAGGGTGTCCGCTTTTTTGTGCCTGCTCGTTAAGTTGATTCAGATTTCGAACCACCACTTTTATTACTATGCGGTGTATAAGGCTCACTCGGAAGAGTAATAGAGCAAGCCTGTTTTATCCGATATACTTGAATATCATTAGGTTGCGATTAATAGCATTCGGCTTCAATTAAGAAAATCCGGTTTCTATTAAGAACACTCGGTTCCGAATAAGAATATTCCGTTCCGACTAAGAATACGGCAACCAAGCTCAAATTTATCAAGGGTCTCTCTATGAACATGCGCGTTCTCATCGGTCTTATTGCTACCTTCATTGGCTTGTTTGCGATGGTTTATCTTATTGCTGGTGGTACTCAGTTTCCTATCTATCAGTGGCCGCAAGAAGCGTATCTCGGTTTGGTGTTTAGCGTAGTATGGGGCACTGGCGTCGCAGCATCGGTGGCTTATGTCTTTTCAGCTTTGGTGTTTGTGACTGTCGCCGTGGTTTGTTATGCGGTCGGTTATAAGATTGGTGGACTCTTTTCTTCAAATTCTGACGTCTAAGTTTATTGAGGCGTACTTATGTTCATTGAAGTGAGATTTGTTTGAATGCACTGGCTCGATCGTTGGAAAGTGTATCGCTATCATCGAAAGCAGGCTAACCGCTCGAATGGCGATAAGGCTAAAGCTTTAGGGTGGACCAGCGAAGAGAGCCAATTATGTCGCTTTGAAGTGATTGCTCGTTCGGCTGACTTCGAAAAGAAGAGTATTTTAGATTTAGGTTGTGGCTATGGCGAGCTGTTTGAGCTGCTCGATAGCATCTATCGCATTCAATCTTACACCGGCGTTGACCAACACGCAGGCTTTTTAAAGAAGGCGAAGCAGAGCTATACAGAAGATCGTTGTCGGTTTTTGTCGGGTGATATGAGCCAAATGAGCCTTGAGGTACACGATGTAGTTATCGCCAGTGGCTCATTGAATTACATCTCTCGCGACTCGGATTATCTGACTAACATGATTACTCGTATGTTTGGACTAGCGAATCAGACGGTGATTTTTAATCTGCTCAATTCAAGCCAATATCCTTCACGCAATACCTTGATGAGTTATCACCCTCAAGGTGTCTATCGTTTCTGTAAAACACTCTGTGACGATGTTTCCTTGGTAGAAGGATACGCAGAAGGGGATTTCACGATAGTGATGAACAAAATCTGCCCCTGAACATAAGACTAAGCTTGAGTGAAGTGATTGTTTGGTAAGAGTTAAAAAGCCGCAGACCTTGAGAGATTTGCGGCTTTTGGGGTTTTAAAATCAACTTAAGTATTACTGCTAGTGCTTCAGCGGTTGATTTTCAAGCAGTCCGTAAGGGATGTTAGTAAATACTTTTGGGTTACCTTCATAAGTCGGTGCTTCGTTCACTTGCTGCCAATCGAGTAGCATGATAGCGAGTACGTTGCGGTGCTCTCCATACTTGAGATCAAAATCACCGGTGACTGAAGGGATCATACCTTTTGTCTTATCGATAGATGCCTGGATTGCGAGCCTAGTTTTCTCTACAACCGGGTCATTCTCTAGACCGGCTAATAAGAAAGTCAACCCAACCTCAGCAATCACATCCTCTTTAGCTCGTAACAGGATAGTATCGATGTTTTCTCTGAAGTAATCGTAGATCCATTGGTGTTCTTGCTCGCTTACTTGGTGCTGGTAATACTCAGAATTTCCAAAGATCACATGTGTCATACCATAGATCTTATTGCCGTATTGCTGGCTTGAAAGCTTCTTGTCGTTATCGTCTGGGTAGGCTTTTTTGAAGGTATCGACAAATTCATCAACGACATCTTGTTCACCCAATTGGCGTAGCCAGTAAACTTGATTAGCGAGTTGGGCTGCCCACGCTTTCACCATATCTTCATTGGTCACGTATCGTGAAAAGTCATAACGACGAATAATCTCGCGCAGTTTGACATCGTTCTTGTGTTCTAAACCGTACTCATTGGCGCGCGCCATAGAGCCGAGAAGGTCAACACCAAGATATAGATATTCTGGCATGTGCTTGGTGATGTTGTAGCGTCGAACACTGCGTTCATCGCTGTCGCCAACATAGGAAGCAACACGCTTTTCTGAGTACAGTACGATTTGTTCCATGGTGTGAACATCATTCGACAAGCGGCTGAGCTTACTTGCGACACGTGCCATGTCACTCCATACCGCGGCAGAATATTTGTCGTCTAATGTTTGTCGATACATACGCAAACCATAGTGACCCTCTTTGAATGCAGGCAGAGTGTAAAGTTGGCTTTCGTAGGTTGTGCGAATCAGATCGGCGGATTGTTTAAAAGATTGCTCTTGAGAGTCGAGAACACCAGCTTGTAATTGAATACTTGGTACGCTTGTTGCTTGTATGTTAACAGGCTCTTGTATAGTAACAGTCTGTTGTGTGTCAAAAGCCGTTAGCGTATCTGAAGTAGCTTGTGCGTGAACCGCAACCGCAACTGAGATTGATAACAATGTGCACAGAGTTAGCGTTTTTAGCTTCATGTTCGTAAGGTACCAAGCTGATTAATTGTGAATATAAAATAACACTCATGAATCTTTCAATGTAAGGTTTTGGTCAATACATTGTAATCTTTAATAAGATTGATTCGATATTTGGTTCAGTAATCAATGTGTCTAATGGACTTTAAGTGATGAATGACTCAATAATGAAATGAGCACTAGGCTAAGTGTATGTATTTAAATAGCTTAACGGCATACTTAAAGAGTTAGTCTGATATGAGCAAATTTAAGAACAAAAAGGTTTAGGGGGTCTGAATGCCAAGTGGTTCTAGCAAGCAATGGCCTGCCAAATTATTATCTTTACTGTTTTTTTTAGTGGTAATGAGTGCTATCGAGTTTTTTCACTCTAAAGAGTTATCCTACCTGAAAGATGAATCCTACTCTGAGGCAAAAAAGCAGCTATCGATCATTCGTTCTCGAATCGAAGCCGCGATCGTGTCAGATATGTATATCCTCAATAATTTTTCGACCTTAGTGACCATAAACCCTGATGGTGAGGTGAAAAATTGGGACAAGATTGCTGAAAGTATTATTAAAGATGGTTTCCATATTCGTCTTATTGGGCTAGCCAAAGACGACATTCTAAACTTTGTTTACCCTATGGAAGGCAATGAGCAGATTCTCGGTATTAATTATCGTGATTATCCAGACCAATGGGAGTCTGTTGAGATAGCCCGTAATCTTGGCAACACCTTTATTGCTGGTCCTTTTGAGCTGTTTCAAGGTGGCCAAGCTATCATTACGCGAACTCCGATCTTTCGAGACCCGCCTTTTAACGAAGACTATTGGGGTGTATCCAGTGCCGTTATTAGTTTAGATGAGCTGTTTGAAGATGTCGGAATTGGGATACTCGAAAACAAGTATAAACTCGCGATTCGCGGTGCAAACAGTTCGGGTAAAGATGGCGCGGTCTTTTATGGCTCTCAGGACGTATTTGATAATGCTTTTGTGACTGAACAGGTGAGCTTTCCATACGGTGGTTGGTACCTTGCTCTCTCTGGTAATGAGCATGTGTTGATGGATGTGCAGTGGTATCGAATTCAAGCAGTAAGGTTGGTGGGTTACACCATAATGTTAGTGCTGGCGTTTGCCTTCTTTACTATTTATCGCCTGTACCGAATTGCAGATAGTCGCTCTATGCATGATGAACTCACCATGCTACCTAATCGTCGATACTTTATGTACAGCCTAAAGCAGGCGTTCAAAGTCACCCAAAAGCAGAGAGCAAGAACCTTTGCTGTGGTAAATATCGATCTTGATGGCTTTAAAGCGATCAATGATACTTTTGGGCATGCGGCTGGCGATCAGGTGCTTATTGAGTGTGCTAATCGCATTAAGAGCGAGTTACGTGGTTCAGATATCGTTGCGAGAATCGGTGGTGATGAGTTCTTAGTTTTGTTACCACGTATTATTGATGATCAACATGTATCGTCGATTGTAGCTAAACTTCGAAGAGCGATATGTAGCACACCTGTTGTTTATGATACGCACTCGATTTATCTTCGAATTAGCGTTGGTTGGGTAATTCATAGCAATAACTACAGTGATGTCGATGCACTACTCAAAGCGGCTGATGAAAAAATGTACGAACAGAAACGACAAATTTTATAGGTTGGATTGGATCTGTTATTAGAATTTAGTTGCTGAATGTGGGGAAAAGCCTCAGAATACCGCGCTTTGCTCTTTATCAATCCTATTGATGAGCGAAAGCTGTAGCAACGACTTCTTTCTGCGCGTTGCTCATACTAAATGTTATTCAACTGAGAAAATAATCTATGAGTTTTACCTCCCTTGGCCTTTCTGAACCGATCCTTAAAGCTATTGAAGCACAAGGTTACGATAAGCCATCACCAATCCAAGAGAAAGCCGTACCAGCTGTCCTAACGGGCAAAGATGTAATGGCCGCTGCTCAAACAGGTACAGGTAAAACTGCTGGCTTCACGCTACCTATTCTTGAAATGTTATCAAAAGGCCCTCGCGTACGTCAGAACCAAGTTCGTGCACTAGTGCTAACACCGACCCGTGAACTTGCTGCGCAAGTGAATGGCAGCGTAGTTAAATACGGTATTAACTTACCGCTTACTTCTACGGTCGTGTTTGGTGGCGTGAAAATTAACCCTCAGATGCAAAAACTTCGTAAAGGCAGTGATGTGTTGGTGGCAACACCGGGTCGTCTACTTGACCTATACAACCAAAATGCAGTGCGTTTTGATCAGCTAGAGATTCTAGTATTAGATGAAGCTGATCGCATGTTAGACATGGGTTTCATCCGCGACATCCGTAAGATCTTGGCTTTCCTACCGAAGAAGCGTCAAAACTTACTGTTCTCTGCAACGTTCTCTGATGATATTCGTAGCTTGGCTAAAGGCTTAGTAAATAACCCAGTTGAGATCTCGGTAAGCCCTGCAAACTCAACAGCACCAACTGTTGAACAAAGTATTTATCCAGTAGATAAAAAGAAAAAAGCGCCAATGCTAGCTAAGCTGATCAAAGATAATGATTGGCGACAAGTGTTGGTGTTCAGCAAAACAAAACACGGTGCAAACAAGCTTGCTCGTTTCCTTGAAGAGCAAGACATCACTTCTGCTCCTATCCATGGTAACAAGAGCCAAGGCGCGCGTACTAAAGCCTTAGAGAACTTTAAAACCGGTAAGGTACGAGTACTCGTAGCGACCGATATCGCTGCTCGTGGTATTGATATCCCACAACTTCCTCAAGTGGTTAACTTCGACCTTCCAAACGTATCAGAAGATTACGTTCACCGTATTGGTCGTACTGGCCGTGCTGGTGAAGTTGGTAAAGCAATTTCATTGGTTTGTGCAGATGAAGTGGGTGAGCTATTCGGTATTGAACGCCTTATTCAACAAGTACTGGAGCGTCGTGAACTGGAAGGTTTTGCACCCGTAAACAAATTACCAGAATCTCGCTTGGATTCGCGTCCGATTAAGCCTAAGAAACCGAAAAAGACACGCGAACACTCGGATGGCCAACGTTCTGGTGAGAATGCTCGCGGCCATAAGCCAGCAGGCAAGAACAAGCGTCATGTAGCAGGTAATGGATCTGCTCCAAAGCGTAAGCCTAACTCAGGCAACAAAGCTTCAGACAGCAACTCTGCAGCTGCTGGTGATGATAAGTCTTTAAGAAATAATGGCAGCAACTATAAGCGCGGTAATAAGCCTTCTACGAATAGTTCTGGCAAGCCAGGTGGTGCAGGTAAACCTAAAAAGTCTGGTTTCGGTGGAAATAATGGTTCGAGCAAACCGTCTAACAAGTCAGCAGGTAACAAGCCTACAGGTAACAAACCTTCACCATCTAGAAGCCGTTCTAAGCCTGCATCTCAGAAATAGTAGCTCTTTGGTAGACAGAACGTTGAGCATAGCTTTGCAAAGATTATGTAACGAGATCGCTTCGTAGGAGGGTTCTCGTTCATTGACGACTTCCTGCTATCGAACTCGAACAAGCGCGAATATTGAATTTCAATGTTCGCGTTTTTTTATGGGTGTAATTAGGGCGTGTTGACCTTTCGCGGTTAAATTTTGTTCGAGCTAAAAGTGTTTTAATCGCGGCGAGGGGGAAGTCGCCTAGTCATTCTAAGCAAATCTCCCTCAACAAAGATTAAAACGCTTTTAGCTGAACCCTTTGGGCAGCGTTTGCTGGTCATTTCTACTACGTTATCGGCTTCTCATGTAGGCTAGCTACACATCAAAGCCTCTGCCTTGTATAAATACCCAGCAACTCGCTGCAAAAACCAGCTCGAAAGATCAACACGCCCTAATTTCTACTCGATTAAGTTAACTAGAGTGAATCGAACCAATGCACGTAATCCGCCTAGCCCCCTTCCCTTTTCTCTGCTTATCATTGCCGATAACTTTTTGCTCGATTTCTCAATTGCTCAATTGCTCAATGTTTGCATCAAAAAGATCACAAGAGTTGGGAATAGTGAACGACGAAATCCGATCTTCTTTTAATTGCATTCGAGTACAACTCTACGAATAAATGAACTGTAACGTCGCTTAGATGGCCTTCACTCATTGTTTTAGTATCTTGTAGCACGTTATTTCAATATAGAATTAGAACGCGATACAGCTAAGTTTAGGCGCTAACATTAGATATAGGGACGACGTTTAGTTGAAGTAAGCTGCCGAATATATAGAACTAACCAAAGCTTAAGTTCAAATAGCAGGCACAAAAAAGCCGAGCACTAAGCTCGGCTTTTAAATTCGCTATTTAAGCTATTCACCTATAAGCACTTGGCTTGTAAGTTTCACTTAAAACTAAAGGTTGATTAACCTTCGTTGCGCTCTGGACGACGACCGCGGTTGCCGCCATTGCCTGCTGCGTTGCCATGGCCACGTTCGCCACGGTGGTTACCACGGTGATCGCCACCACGGTTACGGTCGAAACGACGCTCGCCATCACGGCCGCCAGCTGAGTTACCATCACGTGCGCCGTCACGGTTGCCACGGTAGCCACCACGACCGCCATTGCCGCCTTCGCGATTACCGCCTTCACGGTTACCACGGTAGCCGCCGCCATCACGACCGCCACGACCGCCATCACGACCGCCATCACGACCGCCGCCACGACGAGGCTCACGGAAGTCGTTGAAATCAACAACTACAGCGCCAGCTTCTTTTTGACGAATACGAAGTTTGCTTAGCTTACCAGCAGTTTCAGAGTTCATTGCTTTTGGCAGTTGAACGTAAGTAGAACCTTGGTCTAGCTTGATAGCACCGATAGAACCTTTAGTTAGGCCAAGTTCGTTTGCTAGTGCGCCAACGATGTCTTTAACCTGAACGCCTTGCTCACGGCCAACTTGTAGTTGGTACGTATCCCAATCTTGCGTATTGAAGTTACGATCGCCACGACCATTGTCACGGTCTTCACGACGCTCTTTGCGACGGTTCTTATCACGCTCAATAGCAGCGATCATTGGGTCTTCGCCAACGTAGAATAGAGGGCTCTTACCTTGCTGACGCTTAAGAAGCATTGCAGCTAGAGTAGCAGCATCAACTTCTAGAGATTCTTGTAGTGTAGAGATTAAACCTGCGAAGTTTTCTAGAGCTTTGCTCTCTTTCTCAGTTTCAAGCTCAGCACCAAGCTTAGCAACACGTGCAGCAGCAACTTCGTCACGTTGTGGAAGTTGGATTTCTTCCATTTGAGACTTAGTTACACGCTCGATTGTGCGAAGCATACGGATTTGGTTAGTGCGAACTAGTAGGATCGCTTTACCTTTACGTCCAGCACGACCAGTACGGCCAATACGGTGGATGTAAGATTCAACATCGAATGGGATGTCGTAGTTAAATACGTGAGTGATACGTGGAACATCAAGACCACGTGCTACAACGTCAGTTGCAACTAGGATATCGATAACACCTTGTTTGATGTGATCAACAGTGCGCTCACGTAGAGACTGAGGAATATCACCGTGCAGTGCAGCAGCTTTGAAGCCACGTGCAGATAGCCAATCAGCTAGACGCTCAGTGTCTTGACGAGTACGTACGAATACGATTGACGCGTCAGTTTCTTCAGTTTCAAGAAGACGAGACATTGCTTCGTCTTTTTCTACGCCTTTAACAACCCAGTAGTTCTGCGCTACTTTGTCAACTGTGTGGTTAGTACCAGCAACGTCAACTTTAGCCGGGTTACGTAGGTAACGGTCAACAATAGTCTTAACCATTGGAGGCATAGTCGCAGAGAAAAGTACACGTTGTGCAGATTCTGGAGCTTGCTCTAGGATCCAAGTAACGTCATCTACGAAGCCCATTTTTAGCATTTCATCTGCTTCATCAAGAACAAATGTATGTGCTTCATCTAGGTGTAGACGGTCACGAGTTAGTAAGTCTTTAACACGACCTGGAGTACCAACAACAATGTGAGCACCGCGGCTTAGAGCGCGCATTTGGTCAACAATTGAAGCGCCACCGTAGATTTCAAGAACTTTAAGACCTTTGATATCACGGCCTAGGTTTTTGATTTCCGCAGCAACTTGAATCGCTAGCTCACGAGTAGGAGCCATGATGATTGCTTGTGGTTTATGTTGGTTCAGGTTGATTTTGTTAAGTAAAGGCAGAGAGAATGCTGCTGTTTTACCAGTACCAGTCTGTGCTTTACCTAGTGCGTCACGGCCTTCAAGAAGAAGAGGAATAGCTGCTGCTTGGATTGGAGTCGGAGAAACGAAACCCATGCTATCAAGAGCTGAAAGAATGTTTTCGTTTAGGGCTAATTCATTAAATTGAATTACAGATTCGGACATTGGGATCCCACTAAATATAAGTAAACAAAAGGTCCCGGGAGCTCTATCAATTCCAATACTGATCCAATCAGATACTGATTCCATTCAGAGTTACGAAGCAGTAATAAAACACTTCAAGCCATTAGGGACGTCTAAGGGAGGCGGATTATTCCTTAAATGCATAAAAAAAGCCAGAAAAAATTGAAATACATCACATATTTTTCGGTTTTACATCAACACTGGCTATCATATCGTCAAAACTTGATGAATATCTCGTCACAGCACCAAACTTCTAGCAAATTGACCTACTTAAATAAGAGGGCAATTAATTTACGCTCACTTCGCCTTTAAGTAGTAATCAAGCCTCGCAATGATTATAGTGTGCTCAATTGTCCTCGATAGATAAAAGTCAAATGTTTCAAGATAATCCTCTACTCGCTCAACTCAAACAGCAAATCCAAGAAACCCTCCCTAAAAAGGAAGGTACAATCAAAGCCACTGAAAAAGGGTTTGGTTTTCTCGAAGTCGATAGCAAAACTAGCTTCTTCATCCCACCGCCGTACATGAAAAAATGTGTGCACGGTGACAAGGTGATTGCCATCATTCGCACTGAGAAAGAGCGCGAAGTTGCAGAGCCAGAGGAGTTGATTGAACAGGGTCTAACTCGTTTTATTGCACGAGTTAAGCTTTTCAAAGGCCGATTGAACGTTGTTCCAGATCACCCGCAACTGAAAAAACTGCAGCTTAAAGCGAAAGCAAAGAAGGGTTTGAACCCTGAAACGCTTAAAGAAGGCGACTGGGTTGTTGCTCATATCGTTCAACACCCGTTAAAAGGTGACAACGGCTTCTTAGCTCAGATCTCTGAGAAAATCACAGACGCTGACGACAAAATCGCGCCTTGGTGGGTAACGCTAGCGCAAAATGACCTACCAAACAGCGAACCTGAAGGCATCGACGACTGGCAGATCAAAGACGACGCAGATCTTGAACGTATCGACATGACTCACGTCCCTTTTGTGACTATCGATGGCGAAAGCACAAAAGATATGGACGATGCGCTTTACGCAAAGAAGAAAGAGAACGGTGATTTTGAACTGACTATCGCAATTGCTGATCCTACCGCTTACATCTCTCCAGATGATGCAATGGATAAAGTGGCTCGCGAGCGTGGTTTCACTATTTACCTGCCTGGTCGTAACATCCCAATGTTACCTCGCGATCTAGCTGACAACTTATGTTCACTCATAGAGAACGAAGTTCGCCCGGCACTTTGCTGCACAGTAACGGTATCTAAAGATGGTGTTATCGGTGATGACATTAACTTCTTCGCTGCAAACATCAAATCTCACGCTCGTCTTGCTTACGACCACGTATCAGACTGGCTAGAAACAGGTGCATCAGAGAAATGGCAACCGTCAGAAGAGATCGCTGCGATTGTTTCTGACCTTCACCAATTTGCTCAAGCACGTTCAGCGTGGCGTTCTGCAAATGCGGTTGTGTTCCCAGATCGCCCTGATTACCGCTTTGAACTAAGCGAAGACAACGATGTTGTCGCTATCCACGCGGACATGCGTCGTAGCGCAAACAAGTTGGTTGAAGAGTCGATGATCAGCGCGAACATCTGTGCAGGTCGAGTATTAAAAGAGAGCTTTAACCAAGGTGTCTTTAACTGTCACTCTGGTTTTAAAGCTGAGAAAGTAGCAGACGTTCTGGAGCTGGTTAACCCAGAAGCCGAAACACCGTTTACAGAAGAGCAGATCGTTTCTCTAGAAGGTTTTGCCACTCTGCGCCGTTGGTTAGGCTCTTTAGACAACAGCTACTACGATAACCGAATTCGTAAGTTCCAAGCTTACAGCGAGATTAGCAATGAACCTGCGCCACACTACGCGATGGGCTTAGATATTTACGCGACGTGGACTTCTCCAATTCGTAAATACGGTGACATGATTAACCACCGTATGCTTAAAGCACACATATTAGGTAAAGCACCGATTCAAACACCAGACGAAACCATTGGTGATGAACTTGCTCTGCACCGCCGTCACCACGGTATGGCTGAGCGCAATGTAGGTGATTGGCTGTATGCTCGCACTCTAGTAAATGCTCCAGCAGAAGAAACTCGTTTCCAAGCAGAGATCTTCGACATTAACCGTGCTGGTATGCGTGTACGTCTACTTGAAAATGGTGCTGCAGCATTTATCCCTGGTTCTCTCATTCTTAATAATAAAGAAAGAATAGAGTGCAACGGTGATATGGGTACTGTATCTATCGATAAAGAAATGGTATACAAACTGGGAGACGTTTTAGAAGTAGTTCTCTCAGAAGTTAATCAGGAAAACCGTAACTTGGTAGCAAAACCTACACAAGTTTTTGCGGACTTGCCTAGCGAGCCTGAAACAACAAATGAAACCGAAGCCTAATTTCTGATAGGTTTACTTCTAAAGGCGCTAGTTATTAGCGCCTTTTTTGTAAATGTCTCATGCTTAAACAATACTAAAAAAAGCAATTAATCTACAACGCCAAAGAAGCTCACTATGCCATCAATCACGGTCACTCAATTCAGAAACTTTATTCCCAGGAAACGCGAACGCTACCCCGCCTCTAAAAACGGTATCTTTATGGTATCGAAAGGAAGCATATCTTTTATGCTGCCTAATGGCACCCAAGCCTCGTTAAAAGCGGGAGATTTCACGCTTTACAATTCTGGTCAGATTAAAGACATCACGGTCGACACTGAAAATGGTGAGTTTAGTGCGATTTGCTTAGATTTTGATTTGGCAATTTTCCAAAAGTTCATAAATCAGTTCAGTGATTTAGAATCCACTCAAACTCCAGATAAGTACATTAAGTTCAATCAAACGGATACCGAAATATGCCAATTGAAAGAGCTCATCATGTCTCTGGCCAATTCATCGACTCAGAATGATTACGCACTCACCCAACTAGGCTTAGGTTTACTGTCTTTAATGGTCGAGCAGTATCCGGAACTATTAGCGATTATTAGCCGAATTTCTAGATTGACGGTGACACAAAAGGTCATCCATTACATTGAACAGAACATAGAAAATAATATCTCACTCGACACCCTAGCCAGCTATATGGGGATGTCACCAGCCACACTTAAACGCCGTTTATCGGCGGAAGACCTTTCGTTTTCAAACCTCTTGAAGATAAAGCGGATCGCCCACGCAGCCACACAGCTCAGAACATCGAACAAATCGATTACTCAAATTGCTTATGAATCCGGATTTAAAAGTGCGGCGCATTTTAGTACTGCCTTTAAAACCTATCACGGCAAAACACCAAAAGATTTCCGGTCTTTGGTTTCACAATCTTATTAATACCAATCGTAGAAAATCACTGATCACTTACTCACTGTGATTGGTATAACTACGCAATCTTATTGGCATAATTTGAAGTGACATCCATCATTTATAGTGATGCAGATAGTTTTAGTAACATAGATCGTATTACTGACGCAGATAAGCTTTATTAACGTAGACTGTTTTAGTGACTCAGATAGGTTGTAATGTGGTGAGTTAAAAAAAGGTTGTTCGTTTTAGGTATCAAGCCCCTCGCAAACATCTCAACAGAATAATCACGACCAGAAGTACGATTTAGGGTCTTTTTCTATTTCAGACAAAATAGCATCAAGATCCTTCGATTGAGGTAAGTAAGGATAAGGCCCCCAATTTACTGAATCGGTTTCTACATCACCTTCTAGCGGCACCATTACCAACCAACATGACAGTGACTCATCAAAACTAACGCAGACGATCTCATTTGTGTAATCGCTATGAGATGAGTCGAGCAGATAATGAGCCTGAGAAAACAGCACACCACCCTCACACTCTTCATAAAGGGATTTGCCTAGCTCGACAGGTAAATTGCGATTTCGAGATGTACAGAGCTTCTCAGCTCCAATTAAAAGACGATTCAGTTCGATATGAATGACGGACATAACACCCCTTGTAACTTCATAGAAACTTCTAAGTAGTGAATTCCTTTATTTAGCTTAGGACTCAACCAACATTTTAGCGAACTAGCGCAAACAAAATACCCGTCCTGCTTCCAGAAACGAATCCTGTTTTTGTAAACCCAACTCGCTTTCACTCATCAAGCTAATAGCGACACATTGAGCGGATAGAATTTCACAAAATTGTCATATAACCGACCTATCATAGCCACCAAATGTTATTAACTAGGAGTTGTTTATGTTACGAGTCGCGCTTGCCTCTCTTTTATCCTTAGCCCTGTCTTCTCATGCTGCTTTTGCACAAGAAACCAATATTTCGGGCTCCACTTCGGTATCACGTGTGATGGATGTATTGGCTGAGGAGTACAACAAGACTCACCCTGATAACTATATTGCTGTTCAGGGCATCGGTTCTACAGCGGGTATTACCATGGTCAATAAAGGTGTCGCTGATATTGGTATGAGCTCGCGTTACTTAACTGACCGCGAACAGGGCGAAAAATTGAAGGTATTTCCAATTGCCTTTGACGGCCTAGCCGTCGTAACTAACCGTTCAAACGGTGTAAGCAACGTTACACGTGAACAGCTATTCGATATCTACAAAGGAAAAATCACAAACTGGAAAGCCATAGGTGGTGCGGATCAACCTATCGCAGTTGTAACTCGTGAAGCTTCTTCTGGTTCACGTTACAGCTTCGAGAGCTTACTTGGTTTGACAAAAATCATTAACGACCGTCTAGTGTCTGACATCAACCCAAATAACTTGGTTGTAAACAGCAACAGCATGGTAAAAACGATTGTTAACCATAACCCACATGCGATTGGATTCATCTCTGTTGGCTCTATCGACCGTTCGATCAAAGCAATCACATTTGAAGGCGTTGAGCCGACATCTAAGAACATCGCCAACCACAGTTATGAATTGGCTCGCCCATTCTTATTGCTGCACAAAACTGAATCAGTTTCTGACGAGAGCAAAGATTTCATTAAGTTCGTGAAGTCAAAACAAGGGCAAGATCTTATCGAAGAGTACGGTTACACGCGCATCAAGTAACTATAAACGCATTAAGTAGCTACAAACACATTAAGTAACTACACGCGTATCAAGTAAGATAACGACTTTTGTGATGTTGTTAGGATGCTGATGATATCGCCTTGATAGACAAAAACAAAAAGAGAGAGCCTTAAGCTCTCTCTTTTTTTTGAATCTATAATCTTCGCTAAAAGCAATTCTACTTATAAAAAAGCTCTAGAAGTGAAGTTGAATCACCGAAACAATCACAGCACCAGGACGACGGATACCTTCGATTTCTACGCGAATTTCGCGTTCAATCTCTAGGCCTTTCTTAATTGGCGTTACTTTTGTTAGCGTACTTTTAGCGCGAACGTTACTGCCCGATTTTACAGGGTATGGGAAACGTACTTGGTTAAGGCCAATGTTTACAACCATCTTCGCCGTTGGGAATTGAGATTTGTCAGGATCAACACTGTCTGTCAGTCGAGGAAGCAGAGACAAAGTCAGAAAACCATGTGCAATGGTTGTTTTGAACGGAGAATCTGTTTCAGCCTTAGAAGGCTCTGTATGAATCCACTGCATGTCTTCAGTAACGAGGCCAAACTGGTTGATTCTGTCTTGGCTTACATTGATCCAATCACCAGTATGGATCACTTCACCGATCTGCTGTTCAAGCTCATCAAATACAAGCTGTGCTTCTGGCTTAAGTACTATCTGTGGTTCGACAGGCATCTCTGGCGCATCTTCATTGACAGCAGGTTTGTGGTGATCACGAACCCACGCAAAGAAATGACTATTTTGCGTGCGATTCAGAAAGTCTCCCCAGTAATCTCTAAGAGCTGGAGACATCCATTGCATAAACTCTGAGTGTTGCGAAGACACGCTGTCGCCTCGGTGTTTAAATAAATCAATGACTTTCATAAGAACCTCAATGCACAAAATATTTCAATATAACTTGGTAATTTTGAAACACTTCACACTATTGTGCAAATACTTTCGAGCATACAAGTGTTAGCCGAACACTTATATATCCAACAAAAACAACAACCTAAAAATAAAACACCATTTTATTGGAGAGCTTTAATTGGAGTATTAACTCTACCTTATAATAAACATTTAATTATATAAACAGATTCTTTATTCACAAGTGGAATAAAAAAGGCTTAGCACTATGCTAAGCCTTCGTTTTTACAAGAAATTAATTACCAAGGAGAAACCTTGTAAAGGGCTCATCCTACAAGACACTAACTTCCCTATTCATCGTCCAGTGGAATCAACTTGGTATTGCCACCGTGTGCCTTCTCACGCTTACGTTGCACGAATGCATAGAAGCCAGGGATTAGGAACGTACCCGCTAACAACACACATAGCAGACCACCAATCAGAGAAATACCCAGAGAGTTCTGGCTCACGTGACCAGCACCCGCAGCAAAGATAAGCGGGAATATACCTAAAATGAATGACCAAGACGTCATGTTCACAGCACGAAAACGTAGCGTACCGCCCTTCACTGCTGCATCTTCGATTGATGCGTCTTTGTCTTCACGCTCCACCTTAGCAAACTCCACAATCAAAATTGCGTTCTTCGCGGCCAAGGCTATCAAGAGAACCAAACCAATTTGTGCATAGAGGTTCAACGGTGTACCAGTCAGGTTCAACGCTAAGAAGGAACCTAAGGTTGCAACTGGTACCACTAAGATAATCGCTATAGGGATTGTCCAACTCTCGTACTGAGCCACCATAAACAGGTAGATGAAGATCAAAGCAAGTGCAAAAGCAAAGATCGCTTGGTTACCTGCTAGTACTTCTTGGTAAGCCATGCCTGTCCATTCGTACTGATAACCCTGCGGCAGTACATCAGCCGCAACACGTTCCATTGCAGCAATCGCATCACCGCTTGAGTAACCCGGTGCTGGTTGGCCTTGAATAACGGCACTGCGGTACATGTTGTAACGCCATGCTACGTCTGGTTCAAAGATCTGATCGTAAGTCACTAATGTGCTTAACGGGATCATCTCGCCATTAGACGAACGTACGTGGAATCGTTGTAGGTCATCCATGCTGCTACGGTGTTCACTGTCTGCTTGCATGGTGACACGGAAATTCTTACCAAACATGGTGAAGTCATTCACGTACATTGACCCAAGATTGCCTTGTAGCGTTTGGAATATTTCCGATAGGGGAATACCTAGCTGTTGCGCTTTCTCACGATCAATATCGACATAGTAGTGAGGTACATTGGCGCGGAAGGTACTGAAGGTATGTGAAATCTCAGGCTGTTTGTTTGCCTCAGCAATCACGTCATTCATTACCATCGCCAGATCAGTGCGGCTACGACCTAATGTATCTTCGAGAACAAACTCAAAACCAGACGCAGCACCCATGCCCGGAACCGCTGGAGGTCCCATTGCAAATACAATCGCCTGAGGCAGTTCTGTTGCCGCTCGGCCATTAATACGTTGTGAGATAGCTTGCGCTGAATGTTGACCGTCCAGTGCGTTACGCATGTCCCAATCGTGGAGCTTGATGAACATCGACGCACCATTCGAAGCTGAAGCGCCCGTCATGAATGCATAGCCGTTAACCAGTGTCACACCATCAACGCCCGGCTCTTGCTCAACCATCTCTAGTAACTGCTCTGTCACATCTTCTGTACGAGACAGCGATGCCGCGTCAGGAAGCTGCACGTTAACCAGCAAGATGCCTTTATCTTCTTGAGGTACGAAAGCCGTAGACGTGGTTTTCGCGAAGTAAGTTACCGCTGCTAGTGCCACAACAAAGAAGGTAAACAGCAAAACACCCTTTTTCACAAGGAAGCCTGCAATTTGACCGTATTTGTTGGTTACAGATTCAAGACCACGGTTAAACGCTTGGTACCAACGTGCTGTGTTACCACCGCCCTGCTTAAGAACCAATGAACACAATGCTGGTGACAGCGTTAGAGCGTTAATAGAAGAGATCACAACCGCAATACAGATGGTCAGAGCGAACTGACGATACATAATGCCTGTAATACCTGGCAGCATCGCTACTGGGATGAATACCGCTAACAGAACCAAGGTTGAGGTAACAATTGGCCCCGTAACTTCTTTCATTGCGATAAGCGTTGCTTTTCGCGGTGAAATGGTAGGATCTTTGGCCATCGTGGTATCTACGTTCTCGATAACCAAGATCGCATCATCTACTACGATACCTATCGCCAAAATCAAACCAAACAGGGTTACTGTGTTGATGGTAAAGCCGGTCATCTGCATGACCGCAAAAGTACCAATCAAAGATACCGGAATCGCAACCACCGGAATCAAGGTTGCACGGGCACTGCCCAAGAACAAGTACGTTACTGCGATAACCAGCAAAATTGCTTCGATGAGTGTTTTAACTACGCCTTTAATCGACTCAGCAACAAAAAGTGTGGTGTCATAACTCGCCTCGTAAGCAACGCCTTCAGGGAAATTTTTGCTTAGGTTGTCTAGCATCGCCATGACTGCTTTACCACTTTCCAGCGCATTAGCGTCTGACTGAAGTGACAGCGTTACGATTGAAGCGTCTTGACCACGGTATTTACCGTTACCATCGTAGAACTTTTTACCTAGCTCAACACGTGCAACGTCTTTTAAATAAACCGTTGAACCGTCTTGATTTGCACGAAGCACAACATTTTCAAACTCATCAGCCGTTTCTAATCGGCCTTTTGTTACCAAGTTGAATTGCACTTCTTGCGCGTTGTTATAAGGTGCAGCTCCAATACGGCCTGCAGCGACTTGAACGTTCTGCTCCGCCAAAGCGCGATTCACGTCAGAGGTAGTTATATTGAGGTTAGCCATTTTTTCAGGATCTAACCAAACACGCATCGCGTATTCACCACCACCCAACACGTTAACTTCACTGATGCCCTTTACACGAGCCAATTGGTCTTTAATGTTCAAGTTCACGTAATTGATAAGGAATTGGTCGTTGTACTCTCCGTTCGGCGAGTAGAAGTTCAATACCATCAATAGGTCAGGTGAACGCTTCTTGACCGTTACACCCACCATTCTTACTTCTTGTGGAAGTTTCGATTCGATCTGAGCAACGCGGTTCTGAACGTTGACCTGAGCCATATCAGCATCAGTCCCGACATCAAAGGTCACGTTAAGGTTGTATGAACCATCATTAGCACTTTTAGAAGACATGTAGATCATATCTTCTACGCCATTCACCGATGTCTCTATGGGGTCGGCTATCGCCTGTTCCACCACTTCAGCACTGGCACCCGTGTAGAATGCCGACACACTGACCGATGGTGGGCTAATTTTTGGATATTCGGCCACTGGTAAGATAGCGAGAGAGATCGCACCCGCCAGCGTTAATATTATGGATATGACAAGGGCAAACTTAGGCCTTTGAATAAAGAAACGACTTAACATAAATAGCCCCCTTACTCAGCTTGTTCAGCAGAAGCTTGAATACGAACAGACATACCATTACGTACACGCTGTAGGCCTTGAGTGATCACTGCGTCGTTCTTCTCTAGACCAGAATGAACGATCACACCACCTTCAACTTGTCGCCCCATCTCAATGTTTCTGCGCTCAGCAACTGGTGCGGCTTCACCTTCAACCAATACCATCACAAAGTCACCTTCTAGGTCGGTTTGAACCGCACGACGCGGAATAGTCACAACATCAATAGATTGCTTTTCACGTAGATCAACGCGAACGTGTTGGCCTGGAAGTAATTGCTGGTTCGGGTTATCAGCAATTGCGCGCATCGCGATCGTACCAGTATTGAGGTTGATACGGTTACCCAAGAAATCAAGCTGACCTAGATGTTCGAACGCTTCACCATTCTCAAGCATGATCTGAACTTCAACACCTGCAGAATCGCTGCTGCCGTCGCCTTCGATGCGATCCATACCCAGCTCAATACGCTCACGCTCACTGATGCTGAACGATGCATGGATTGGATCTAGGCTAACCAACGTAGTCAGTACACCTGAAGACGGTGAAACCAGATCACCCGTGCTCACTTTGGTGTCACTAATTCGTCCAGAGAAAGGCGCAATAATTTTGGTATGAGAAAGCTGAACATTGGCTGCATTGAGCTGTGCTTGACTTGCTTCAAGCTGTGCCTGAGAACCTAACAAGTTTGCGGTTAATGCATCGAATTCAGATTGAGAGATACTGCCTTTTGGAAGTAGGTTTTTACCACGATTAAAATCAAGCTCAGCTTTTTTAAGGTTCGCGTTCGCTTGAGCAACAGACGCTTTTGCGCTTGCTACTTCGGCTTCAAACGAAGAGGGTTCAATCGAGTAAAGCAATTGACCCTTTTCAACCATTTGGCCTTCATTAAAATGACGGCTTTGTAGGTAGCCAGAAACCTGCGCTGTAATAGCCGTGTCTTCAACGGCTTCAATACGACCGATGTACGACTTACTTTGCTGGTGAGAAACAACGCTAACATCCTGTACAGCTACGAGAGGTAGAGGCGCTTGCTTGGCCTTTTGAGCATCTTGCCCACATCCAGCAAGAATAAGAGAGCTTGCAAGAGCCGTAAGGATCAACTTTTTACGCATGGTTATACCGTCACTTGTTAGTATTTGAACAGTATAAAATTTACGTAACACACCCGTTACTATTGTCCGAGGAATATCAATTATAACGAACCAAAGTGTATCAATATGTTAATTGAAACTAAGTGCTTATAAAGTAATTACAAACGCGTTACAATTTCTAAGTAAATCAACCTCTCAGCTTTTGTTCTCTATGGATATTGTCTAACATCATGTATTGTCTAACATCATGTATTGTCAGACAGATAAGCATTCACATTTAATTGTTAAGGAATTCTCATGATTTCAAAATGGGCTAAACGTTTCTATCAAATGGCGGAATTGGTCGGTTCTTGGAGTAAAGATCCTTCAACTCAAGTCGGCGCCGTCATCACTAAGCACAACCGTATTGTTTCAGTTGGCTTTAATGGCTACCCACATGGCGTGTCTGATAGTGCGGATACTGACGATCGCGAGATGAAATACCTCAAGACACTTCACGCTGAAGAAAATGCAATCTTGTTTGCTAAACGTGATTTAGACAGTTGTGAAGTTTGGGTCACTCACTTCCCTTGTCCGAACTGTGCAGCAAAAATCATCCAAACGGGAATTTCAGCGGTACATTGCCCAGAGCAAAGTGAAGATTTCCTTTCTCGCTGGGGAGATAAGATCAAGATAAGCCAAGATATGTTTGAGCAAGCTGGTGTAGAAGTAGACTGGTTGCCACTCGCTGACCTAGATTAATCTCTAACGCTAGGTCTCAAAGTCTAAGTCTAGATCTCAAATACAAAAAAGCCGAGAGTCGATATTATCGCTCTCGGCTTTCTTTTTATTCGGACTTGTTAGCTTCCAGCATCGTATTAGTCACTTGAGGGAAATGCCAACGCGTAAGCTTCCATGAAATCTTTACGGATATCCTGTTCAAGGTGAATCGCTTTCTCTGTCGGGCAGAAGATCATAAAGTGGACTTCTTGCTCACCCGTTGAGCTGCTCGTGATATGAATGTGCGGTTCAGAGCCAGGAAGGTCAACGCCAGCGTGCTTCTCAATCACACCATTGTAACGACGGGCAACATCGATAAACTCTTCACAATGCTCTTCAATTTTCACGATAAGACCCGGCACCATAGGGTATAGGTTTACAAAGTCTTTCACCGTCACAAAAAAGTTATGATAAACATAGCGCTTCATGAAGTTGAGGTTCTTTACCGGATAAGTGAAGAACATGCTATTAGGCAGCGTGGCAGTCTTGCCAGTGAAGTGATATTGCCCATGATACAAATCGATTTCTTGAATCACAGTCGCCATCAAGTTGTGCTCAATCACCTCACCGCTGATTTTGCCCACTTCAATCCAATCACCAATTCGAAATGAGCGAGAACTCGCACGCTGAATAGAGCCAGTAAAACAGAGAATGATCTCTTTTGAAGCCACGACTATCGCAACCGCAATAGCGGTAACAGACAGCGCAAATTCGCTGATTTCGGATTTCCACAACACAAATAACGTTACAACAATAATCGCGAATGTGCCGTTTTTGGTTCGTGACATCCAGTTACGTTGGTCTTCACTAAGGAAAGCAACATCACCTCTTATTTGAGATAAGGTGATTCGGCGAATGATTAAAATAATAGTGATAATCAACGCACTAAAAATAAACTTATGAGCGAGTAGAAAATCAATTACTTGCCACACTTTTTCCATTACTTAATCCTTAGCATTACAACAGTTAGCTTTACAACGGTTAGCTTTACAACGGTTAGCTTTACAAGAAAGCCGCTAATATCCTTTCTATGAAAAAGCGCTCAACTCCTGAGCGCTCGTTTTCATTCTGGTATTAGCCTAGCTAAGGCTATCATTTTATCTTGGCAGAAGTAATAAATTGGCCAAAAGTTTCACACCAAATCACAACGGTATTAAATCGATTAAGATCAGTACCTTCTGGGAGGTTAACCATAAATCGGTCGAATGTTTTTACATCTCCGACTCTCAGTAACTCACTCTTGCTGTCATTGAATGCCTGTTCGGTTTCAATAAACTTAGGTGATAGGTAAACCTTATAATCCGGCCCCGGCGCCAATTCACCTTCAAAAGCTATCGCACTTTCAGAGACAGAGACGATGCCCTCTCCCCAATGCAAAAAGTCACTGTCTTGTCGGTCTTTGGTGAACTCACCTGTATAGATCGCCTGCTGACTGATCGCTTCAACAGAACTTGAGGAAGGAGAATCAGGCTCAATCAAGATAGGTAGTGCGTAGACACCAAGCCCAAAACCAAAAGCACCCACGGCTAAGTGGGTGCAAAGTAAAACTAACTTTTTCATCGCGTACTCCTTATGCTTAAAGAGAGTATTAATGAATACTCTCAAAAATACAAAGAGATATCGCGTTTTAGACGGCTATTTTTGATAGTGAATAGCGGTACGTTGAGAGAGTTTCACGATCACTTCTACCGCTTGTTCCATGCCTTGAATGGTAATGAACTCATGAATACCGTGGAAGTTGTAGCCACCAGTAAAGATATTCGGGCACGGTAGCCCCATGAAAGATAAGCGAGCACCGTCTGTACCACCTCGGATAGGCTTGATCATTGGCTCAACATCGCACTCAATCATCGCTTGCTTCGCTAATTCAATAATATGTTGATGCGGTTCAACCATCTCTTTCATATTGAAGTAGCTATCGGTGAGCACCAACTCAACACGACCTTTCTCTAGGCGCTCATTCAGCTCATCCACTTTCTGTTGCATGAATGCCTTACGCGCTTCTACACCCTCACGTTCAAAATCACGGATGATGTATCCCAGTTCAGAGCGAGCCACACCCATTTCAGCCGACTTCAGGTGGTAAAAACCTTCATAACCTTCTGTGCACTCTGGTGTTTCTTGCGCAGGCATCATCAGTTGGAATTGCGCTGCAATGTTCATTGAGTTCACCATTTTACCTTTGGCGGTACCTGGATGAACGTTCACGCCATGACAGATAACATCAGCGCTCGTGGCATTAAAGTTCTCAAATTCCAACTCCCCTACTGGCCCACCATCGATGGTGTACGCCCACTCGGCGCCAAATTTTTCAACGTCAAACAGGTTCGCACCGCGGCCAATCTCTTCATCCGGTGTGAAACCAATGCAGATGTCGCCGTGTTTGATGTCTGGATTCGCTTTCAGGTAAGCAATCGCACTGATGATTTCAGCGATGCCCGCTTTGTTATCGGCACCAAGCAGAGTTGTGCCGTCAGTCGTAATAAGGTCGTGACCATGTAAAGAATCAAGGTCTGGGTATTGGCTTGGGTTCAAACTCTCGCCACTTTCACCTAATTCAATCGTTCCACCTTGGTAATCTTTAATCACTTGTGGTTTCACATTTGCTCCTGAAGCATCAGGAGCGGTATCCATATGCGCCACAAAGCCAATCGCAGGCACTGGATAATCGACATTCGACGGCAGTTTCGCCATCAAATAGCCATTTTCGTCTAAAGACACATCAACTAACTCTAATGCAACCAATTCTAACTTTAAGGCTTCAGCAAAAGTAATTTGACCCGGTGAACTTGGGCATTGCTGATTAGAAGGATCGGATTTAGTATCAAAAGTAACGTAATTCAGGAAACGTTCTACAAGCTTTTCCATAATTCATCTCACCATGGATTAAGTAATTGATTTACTGACCTAATTATTAAGATAGATAAGCGATGTATTTTTAGACAAATACGTACGCAGAGTCAGTCGCGAGGCTTTTCATCTTACGCCCCTGACCATGTATGTAATTGCTCTAAATCATTGTTGTGCGAACTTAGATGCGCTTCCTATACTTGAAAACAGAGGGTTTCGTCAGTTCAACATTGCATACGGATGATAAGCGATCGCTTTGTACGCATTCTACGCCCTCCGATCTCAGCCTAAAAAAAGTACAAAGTGGATGATGATCACAATTTATCCTTGATGCAGAATCTGTCATACGTTACACGGAGACACAGTTATGACGATTAATAAATATTTCATTTTCTCTCCTCAAGCCTCTGAGGAAACGCTTCAACCAGTATTAACTGAGAAAGAAGTTCAAAGGCTGGAAGCTCTAAGACAGGCGCAATCTCAAGGTGGTTTTGACACCAACGCGACCTCGTAACTTAATCAATACTCAGAACTTGTTTATAGAACCCCTAAAAAAGAGCTCTACTTCTCGTTGATGTAGAGCTCTTTTGTCTCTGAACCTTTCTCCTATCCCAATGCAGCTTCATTCAGGCGCCTGATCTATTAACACCTTGTTATCTATCGCGTCTTTTGTATGTTGCTTCTCAATCATCAAGCAGACTCATTTGTTGCAATGAGAAATGATTCATTAAACTTGCCCAAGCCATACCCTGTGTTGCCATTTTGTGCTAATAATTTATATTCGTTTTCATTCCTCACTCGCCCTTTTTCAATATCCACACTGCGAGCACTAACGAGCCTCACTACAGGAACCCCGAATTTAATGGAATACTCAAAACTAGGAAGTAGTCAAATTCCCGTTTCCCGAATCTGCCTTGGCAGCATGACTTGGGGGCTGCAAAATACGCAACAACAAGCTGACCAACAAATCGAATACTCGCTAAGCCAAGGTATTAACTTTATCGATACCGCAGAGATGTACGCAGTACCACCGTCTCCAGACACCTACGGTAAAACGGAAGCAATCATAGGTAACTGGTTAGCTCGCAATCCGCAGCGCCGCCAAGAAGTCATCATCGCCAGCAAAATTGCAGGTCCGGGATTGCCTTGGGTTCGAGATGGTGGGCCAATCACGGGGGAAGTTGTAATTGCAGCGGTTGACGCTTCACTAGCGCGTTTACAAACGGACTATATCGACCTTTACCAACTGCATTGGCCAAACCGAACGACGCCTCACTTTGGCAAGCATTTCCCGAATCATATTCGATTCAGTGATATCGACCGAAAGCAGCATAAAGCGGAGATGCTAGAGATCCTCCAAGCACTAGCGAGCTGCATTAAAGCCGGAAAAATCCGTCATGTTGGTTTGTCTGATGACACCACTTGGGGCATTAACACTTACCTTAAACTCAGTGAGAAGCATGATTTACCGCGAATGGTCTCTATTCAGAATGAATTTAGCCTGCTGCACGCGAAAGACTGGCCTTATTTGATTGAAAACTGTGTGCACGAAGACGTCGCCTACCTACCATGGTCACCGTTAGCAGCGGGCATGCTGAGTGGCAAATACATTGATGGTGCGAGACCAGAAGGAAGCCGTTGGACTTACATGCAGCGTAAAGGCATTTTCCGCGACACTGAGTCTGCCAATGAAGCCGTAAAAGGATATGTCGAAGTTGCGAACGCTCACGGATTTACACCGAGCCAACTAGCTTTAGCGTGGTGTAATCAAGTTGATGGTGTCACCTCCACTATTATTGGCGCAACCACCATGGAACAACTGAAAGAGAACGTAGCAGCGTTCAGCAAACCGTTGTCAGAAGAGATCCTTACCGATATCAACACAGTGTTTAACTACCCTGCCCCATATTAATCATACAGGTCAGCTAATCTTGGGTTCAGCTTAATGTTAGATGATTAAATCAGATAAGAGCGCGCTATTTAGTGCGCTTTTCTTTTTTAAGTGGGTTGCTTTTGCTTTTTAGTGGATCGCATTGAGTTATCACGCTTTTGGTTATCCAACCTTTGCTCTATAATGCGCGGGCTTATATCTAGGATAAAAACATGATTTCAAAAAACCAATTAAAACTCCTTCGTGCTTTGGGCCAAAAGAAACAACGTAAAGCCCACGGCCTGTTTCTAGTTCAAGGTGAAAAAAACGTACTTGAGCTGTTCAATAGTGACTTAGTCGTAAAGAACGTCTTTGCTACGGCTGATTTCTTATCTGAAAATCACGCGTCACTGTTTGAGTTTGATTGTGTTGAAGCCTCGCTTGATGACCTAACCAAAGCGAGTACTTTGGTGAGTAACAATGCGGCGATTGCTGTTGTTGAGATCCCAACGTTTGAATTACCAAAAGCTACTGGGTTAATGATTGCACTGGATGGTGTATCTGATCCGGGCAACCTAGGTACGATTATTCGCGTAGCAGACTGGTATGGCATTAAGCATATCGTTGCGAGCAGCGATTGTGCAGACCCATACAACCCGAAAACGATCAGCGCGACCATGGGCAGCTTTGGCCGAGTACACGTAAGCCAAACAGACTTACCTGAATACTTAGAGCAAGCGAACCTGCCTGTTTACGGAGCGTTCTTAGAAGGTGAAAGTGTTCATAAGACGGAATTTACTGCCAACGGTATTTTACTGATGGGCAGTGAGTCTCACGGTATTCGTGAACACGCCGCTAAATTCGTGACAGACAAGATTACGATTCCAGCATTCGGTGGCGCAGAGTCTCTGAATGTAGCAATGGCGACAGGTATTATTCTCGACAACATGCGTCGTCAGCATAGCTAAATTTCATAAGCTAACGAGCCAGTCGACACTGCTCAGATATTAAATAAGGTTCATCGCGGATTAGCGGGAACTTAAAACAAAAACGGTAGTAAGTGATATG
>NZ_JBFSTC010000050.1:0-35787 GCF_041466605.1 Vibrio sp. 10N.247.310.17
TTATCGCCCAAACTGGTTAAATTTTAACAGTGACAACTACCCTGCCAGATAGGGGCTTCACCAGAATCCATCGATTAGCAATAGAGATTAGAATGTTAGAAAAAAATAAAGGATTGATTGTCGGCATTGTTGTTATTACTTACTTGATAATAATGATAACTCTACACCGTTATCCTGATATGAGCTTCGCTGATTTAGCTAGCATTTTTGCAATGCTAACTTCAACAGCAGCCGTTGCGTTCACTGTTCTTTCTGCGAGTAATCAGAAAAAACAATGGCTTAACGACAGCTTTTTAAAGTATGAAGCTGAACAACTACTTACTTTTCGTAAGATGTTAGTTGAAGCTGAACAGTCAATAAATTTTTTTCTCAACACATATCTGCGACCTGATATGAAGTATGGGGAAACATCACCAAAACAAGACCCTCAGATAAAGTATTTAGAATTGTCGAATCACTTCAACCAACTGGTAGAACTGAATGACTACTATAATATGAATCAACATATTTTTCGAAAGCATGGCTTAGAGCGAAAGCTTGAGTGTGTCGCCTTGTTGTTGGAATCTGCTAGATACGTTCCTAGACGAGATATCAAGTACCAATTTATTGGACAAGAAAAGGCGATTTGGACTTATAGGGTTGAAACAGAAGTCCTTGAAAAGATTTTTAATTTTAACTTTTTAGCACATAGTCATTTTGACGTTAGTCCTAATAAACCTGAATCAATCGATGAAATGAATGCCTACTTGAAAAAAGACCGCTTTGAGGAACTAGAAAGGTTGCGAGATCTTACGGGACAATCTTTGTTCTCATTGGTGTTTGACATCAACAAACTTACCACTTTTTCAGATAACGTTTTATCACCCTCATTCAATAGTAATAGAAAAAGGTTTTTTGCTAAAAAGAACAATAACGATAGCTAAGTTGATTAAGCGCGGAACCTTTCTGTCCAACGTTTATCTTTTTACTTATGGAATTTAGGCGATGACGCGGATCGCACTTTAACTTGGCGTTTAATTATCCGGAGATATTATGACTAATCAATATATAAATTTATTAGATACAGGCGCGGAATTTTCGTGCCAATACGATTGTTATGGGGAAGTGTCAAATTATTTAATCAATACCGATAATAGACATACTTGTATACCGAAAGGTAACAGTAATTTTAATGATATTACTGAATACATTATAGATAATAAGTTAAAAATTGAGCCGAAGCTAGAATGGGTACAGCTTGTAACAAATACCGACGGTGAACTACTCCACTACAAAACAAATATAGGTATGTTTACAGATGAACATGAAAATCCAATTTCAATGCAAATTAGAGATTTAATAGAAAGAGAATTAATTAAGATTATAAAAACAGAAAATGAACCATGGGTGAAAAGTATTGAATTTTCAGTTTTTTTACCAAGAAATCATCAACTAAAAGACTCTAATTATAAGGCTACAGAGAGTTGTGCGATTGATAGTTCAGTGCTTGATCTTGATTTCGATATTAAAGCACGGTTAATCCAATCAATAGAAGATAATTACTTTAGTGAAAACACCCATATGCAAGAGAGCTTAGATTATACCAAAGGTGTAGTCTTTAAATTCGAAGCAAACCTGAAAAATATAAAAAAAATCTTTAACTGGTCACTTAATGCTATAGAGCATGAAAAACCCTCATTGGATGCTTCAATGTCACGAGAACTTGCTTTAAGCAAGAGGAGTAGATCTAGTGGTCCAAGAACTCAGTGGTATTTTGATTGGTTAACATTGCAGGATTATATATGGGTTCCGATCCTTCACTACAGTAATCGAGTTATTGGCATGATCAATATGCAAGCTCATAGAAAAGATATTCCTTTAATGTCTAGAGATCGTATAGGTGATATGTGTTGTATGAAAATTAGATACTCAGATGGTACCGAGAGTTTGCAACCAATTTCTAAATTGGATGATTCGCAAATATCTATATTTCCAAGCGAATTGAATTGGGACTACCAACCAGTAGATGTTGCATTTAACAGGATTAGATTTCTATTTAACCAAGGCCTTTACCTCGAATCTCTGATAGTAACACAGGCTATTTTAGAGTCTATAGTCGGCGGAATGTTCGATGTCCAAGTCGTTCGAGACACGTTTGAACGTGAAGAGCTTAGATGGGAGCAAAAATATAAATATTTGAGATCTTTTATTGGCTCTGATCTTACTCCTGAATCCCATCTCAAAAAATTACTCGATGATGGGTTAAGGGAAATATATGATTATCGAAACTCTTGCGCACATGATTTCCTTGAGCATCTACCATCGTATGATTTTGATATTGATACGTATAAACATATACAGAAGTTAGTTAAACCATTCATCGAACACCACGAAAGGTCGATCTTTATAAGGGATGTTGCATTTATGTACCAAAAAAGAAACGACTTTCTTACTTATCTTGCGACTCAAAAGAAGGAGGAATAGTTTCACAAACGTTTAAAGGTCAAAATACCTTATCTAATCTCACAGAAACGGTTTAGTAACAGCAACCTAAATCGTTTTTGTCCAAGACTTCGATAGGTTAAATAGCTTTTGTTCACCATCGAGAAGGCGTTCTATTTGTGAGCACAAACAGATCCCTTCGAGTCAATATTTTTATATTCACTACAAACCACTAATCGCTTTTATATTTTACGGTCATGCAATTTATGCGGAAACAGCTGGGTATAAACCTGCCACAAGGTATTTAGGTTCCTATGACCAGTTACTTGAGCAACCTCCTCAATGGTAAAGCCTTTTTCGAACAAGCGGCTTGCACGTTCACGGCGTAGGTCATGATAGCGTAGGTTATCAATCCCAACCTTTTGACACACTTCAACAAAGCCTCGACCAACTGAGCGTGGGTTGTAAGGAAAAATTAATTCTCCATTACGCTCTTGCTTCATCACAATATCAAACGCTTCACCAAGTAGAGGAACGACCATGTGGTTGCCTTCTTTCTTACGTGGGTCTTTTCGGTCACGTACGATCACTGTTCTAAGTTCTTCGTTTAAGTCTTCCCAGCGAATACCACAGACTTCGCTGACTCTCATACAGCTCAGGATGCTGAAGTCTAGAAGCACGGAGTAGGGGATTTTGTTTTCTCTGCGTTGCTCACGTTCTTCTAGTGCTTCTTTTAACAGGTCTATTTCATCGGTTGTAGGGCGTCTTGTTCGTTTCTCTGATTTACCGATGAGCTTCATCTCATACAGAATGGGTGTTGCTTCTAAGAATGTGTTCACGTTCGCGAAAACGTTGAATAGAACTAACTACCTTAAATCTTTGAATAGCGGGTAAAAAAATAGCCAGCGGAGGCTGGCTATTTTTAGAAAGCTTTAAAATACTAAATTAAAGTACTTTGATGCTGTCAGCTTGTGGGCCTTTTTGACCTTGAGATACAGTGAACTCAACTTGTTGGCCTTCAGCAAGAGTTTTGAAACCGTCGCCTGTGATTGCAGAGAAGTGTGCAAATACGTCTGGGCCGTTTTCTTGCTCGATGAAGCCGAAGCCTTTAGTTTCGTTGAACCATTTTACTTTACCAGTAACTGTGTTAGACATGATGATATCCTAAAATTAAATTTTTATTTTGAGCCAATTGTGGCACTGATAGCGCGGAAAAGTTTATTGCTATTGCGTACAACACAACGGGGTTACTAGTAATCCAACGAAATGTTTATATACAAAGAACTTTCTTTCTAGCCGAGATGAAGTCTAAATCAAATTAGGGGATAGTCAATCGAATCCATAGTGGAAGGTTGCAGAAACTTGGGGGTAGTCAAACTTTGCATTCCTTAAATATCATGGAGTTACAGTTGTATGGTGATTTGTTGTAGTTTTTGTGAAAAAGGTGGTCGAAATTGATGACGAATTTGGAGTAATTGCACTGTTTTGGCACATTTATTTTCCAAATTATTAAGCCGCTAATTGGTGCCTGGCCTCAATTTTAACGGCTTATATTTATAAATCTCACGGTAAGCATCATGTGTCTATTGGAGCGAGCTTTTGACTACTTTTCAAGCGATACAGGTTGCCATTATCGGTACTGAAAAAGATGTCGCCGCTTGGTGAAGTTTCAATGTCTCTTATCCTCTCGCCTAAATCTTCTAAAATACGTTCCTCTTTAATTGTTTCACCTTGTCCATTGACTGTCACAATATTGATGTGGGTAAGTTTAAGCGCGCCGGCCAGCAGCTTTCCTTTCAACTCTGGGTATTTGTCACCTTGGTAAACAATCAAGCTGCCCGGAGCGATTGAAGGGACATAGACTTTTTTCGGCGCTTCAATGCCATCCTTAGTTTCAGACTCGCCTACGCTAATTGGGCCCCAATACTCTTTTCCGTGTGATGTGACAGGCCACCCGTAGTTGGCACCTGCTTTTATTAAGTTGATTTCGTCACCGCCTCGCGGACCATGTTCAATCGACCACAGCTTCTGGGTCGGGAAGTCGTAATACAAGCCTTGTGGGTTACGATGGCCATAGCTCCAAATCTCATTGAGCACCTTGCTGTTATCCGAGAATGGGTTATCGCTTGGTGTGCTTCCATCAGCATCCAATCGTAATATTGATCCGGCGTGAGTCATGGTGTCTTGGCCGTTGTCTCGATCACCACGGTCGCCGATTGAAAAATACAGGTGGCTATCATCAAAGGTGATACGGCTACCAAAGTGACGTCCGGTGTTCGTTCTGGATTTAGATACAAACACGTCTGTCCAATTGGTAACTTCATTATTGCTGTAATTAGCAGAAGCCAGTGTCGTTACGCCTTCACCATCGACGTCTTTACTGTAAGTGACGTAGAACTTTTCGTTTTCAAAAGGGGAGAGCGCGATATCCAACAGACCACCTTGGCCTTTCGCCCAAACATTGGGCAGCCTGAACAGTGTGCTTTGCTCACCCGTCTTTAAATCAACCTGTTTAATGACGCCAGCTTTTTCTGTTACTAGCATGGAGTTATCGTTGATATAAGCCAACCCCCAAGGGATCACGAGTCCGTCGGTGATCTTCTCTACTTGCCATGCAAAAGCAGAGGATATTGGACTCGATGCGATGAGTGCCAAAGCATAGGAAATAATACGATGATGATTGTTCATGGGAGTCCTTTGTTTTCATGACGTGGTATTAGTTTAGCTTGTGGTCGACAGGTGCAAAGGTTGGGTTACTGAAAAGTGACTATTCATTTATTTAGTTCAACCAGTGTTGTATGAGTAAGCAAGCTCACGTATGTTTAGCCTGCCATTCTCTATTCGATTCCTTCGGAGCATAATGAATACTACCCTTGCAACATCTTCGCTGTTTTCTCTGTCTGTATGTTGTCAGGTTGATACTCAAGCTATCTATTCTCAAACCACCCGATCTCAAAACAGCTGTTATATTGGATACTTTACATCATGAGTCGTCGATTTGACTTTAAATCGATCCTACTTGCGTGTTTGGTCATCAGCATCGGCCAACTCAGTATGGGGCTGGTATTTCCATCATTACCATGGATCGCGAAAGACTTTGATGTTTCGCTAGAGCAAGCTCAGCTTCTGGTGAGTGTCTATTTGTTAGGTTTTGGACCTTCTCAGTTTATCTATGGTCCAATTTCCGATGCTCTAGGGCGCAAGAAAGTACTGCTGAGCGGATTATTAATCGCCATGCTGGGACTATTAATGATCATCTTCTTTAGCCATTCATTTACTAGCATGGTGATGGGGCGTTTTCTGCAAGGCTTAGGAACGGGTTGTTGCGCTGTACTTGCTCGTGCTTCCACGCGGGATAGATTCAGTGGGGCAGATTTACCTTTAGCTATGTCCTATATTGCGATGGTCGCGTCTATTACACCTTTGATTGCGCCCGTAATCGGCGGCTTTATTAACTTCCATTTTGGCTGGAGCATGGTGTTCATCTCGCTACTTGGCTATGTCTCATTAGCTTGGATGGTTTTGGCGTTCAAGTTTATGGAAACCGTCACTCAGATCTCCGCTATTCCTTCGCCAAAGAAAATGGTTTCTCAATACAAAGAGTTGCTAACTTCTCGCTATTTTATGAGTTTTGCGAGTATTGGCTGGCTTAACTTTAGTTTGATGATCACCACCGTATCAGTGATGCCATTTATTATGCAAAACCAGATTGGCATGACGTCTGATGAATACGCGATGTGGGCGGTGATTCCTGCTTTAGGCATGCTGGGTGGAACAAGTTTATGTAACCGTATTCGCCCCATGTTGGGCAACAAGAAAACTCTGTTATGTACCCCTGTATTGCATATCTCTGCGGCGTTGTGGCTTTTCTTTTGCCCACTTGAGCCTTTGTATCTCATGCTTGGCCAGTTCTTGATGATTCTTGGCAATGGTATTGCGTTGCCTTGTGCTCAGGCGTTGGTGATGTTGCCTTATAAGAAGAACGCTGGCGCTGCTGCTGCGATGTCTGGCGGCGGGCAGATGGTGGTGTCTTCAATGGTGAGTATGGGGCTAGTTCAACTAGGGCTAGGAGAAGCGTGGCATTTATCGCTTGTCATCATGTTTTTCACTCTTATTACCCTGATTAATATTTTTCGTGGTTTCAGTAGTCAAGAAGCGAGAGAGTCGCAGCTGAGCTAGTTAATTAGTTATTTAATTATTTAGCTAGCGAGTGAAAAACGAAAAGGCCATTAAAGTTCTGAGACTTCAATGGCCTTCTTTATGCTTAGAGCTTAGAGCTTAGAGCTTAGAGCTTAGAGCTTAGAACTTGGACTTAAGCTGAAATGCCCGAACTATTCACAGACGACTGCAACCTTCTCACTTGCTGCTGTCTTAGCTGGAACTGGATGATCGATCAGTCGAATCGGAGACTCATACAAAGCTGATAGCGCTTGTTCATCAAGTAACTTATCCGCACTGCCTTCAAAAGCAATCTGACCTTTTTTCAGTGCAACGATGTGTGTCGCGTAACGCAGTGCTAGATTCAAATCGTGCAAAATGACGATCACCCCAACATTTTCCGTTTTGTTGAGTTCAGACAGTAAACCCATAAGCTGAAACTGATGATGCACATCCAGTGCCGAAGTTGGTTCATCAAGGATTAGTACTGGTGATTGCTGAGCCAACAACATCGATACCCACGCGCGTTGACGCTCTCCTCCAGATAAATCATCCGCCAAGGCTTGCGAGAATTCAGTGACACCGGTTCTTTCCATCGCTTGTTGGATAATCGACTTATCTTCTGAATTCCAACGGCCTAGCGCGCCTCTCCATGGGAAGCGACCTAAACGAACCAACTCTTCTACGGTTAAGCCTGCAGAAGCGGGGAGCTTTTGCGGTAGATAAGCAATTTTTTTCGCTAAATCTTTGCTTTTGAATGAAGAGAGGGAAGCGCCGTCTAGTTCCACGCTGCCGTGATCCGGCGACATCTGCCCTGAGAGTAAATTAACGAGTGTAGATTTACCCGAACCATTATGGCCAAGAACGACTGTCAGTTCATTGGTCGGAATCGTGAGGTCTTCGATTGAGAGAATGGTTCGTTCATCACGAACAATTTTTATGTTTGAAAGCTGAAACATGTCAGTCCTGTAATTAGATCAGTAGCGAAGCTCAATGGGAGAAGGCTCGTCGTATTGAACTTTAATAAATGGCGTGACTAAGCGATTTTTTTGTTGTCTGGATGCCTAGGGCAATTATCACAGTACTTTCTTGAATCGCACTTATAAACCAGGCAGCAGCTGATTCTGATCAGTTTTAACATCCCCGAACTAGAGTCTACTTTAAGGCTGTCTAAATGATTCTCAGACAACTGGCATGCTTCTAACCAAAGCTTAGCTTGCGCAATAATGTAATCGTTGGTCAGGCTTGGTTCGTGTTGCTGAAGTTTTATCAAACTGCCTAACAATAGATCGGCCAATAAATGATTGGTAAATCCTGGGCGAATACGTGTCCATTCACTGATCTGGCTTCGATAAAACTCAGTCAGTGCAAGAATGGCTTCACCAGCATCGGGAATCAGCTCTTCTGGTGAACCATGTTGATGATCACCATTAAAGAAGCGGTAGCCAGTAATGAACTCTTTGTATCTAAATTGACCGATATTCTTGATGTCGGGCAATGAATGAAGCCCATAGATAGAAATGAAAGTCACATAGATAGGCTGCCAACACACGAGATCCCAGGTTCGCGTTAACCAATACGCTTTGCCTGCTTCTGGGTGGCTTTGCGAAAGAGCATCGTAAACTCGTTTGAGCTCTTTATGGCTATTCTCATTTGTTACCGCAATGCTCTTGTTATTATGTGCACCAAAGCTTCCGCTTAAATAAGGGCTCACTTGTTTTGAGTAAGCGAAGATTTTTTGATGTAGAGACGGGGCTTTCCGACGAGTGATAATATTGTGCAGTTGGGGAAGCATCTTAAATCAATAAATGAGAATCAGTTGCGTTATCATAACGAACATAGTCGAGGATAACCATACAAAATGGAGCATCTACTCGGTGCTTTTTACGTTTTTGAGATTTATAAAGTTTGGGTGGGCTGTCCTTTTTTCAGTGATAAAAGCCACTTTAAGTGATAAAAGTATTGTTGAACCCAACACGCCCTAGTCAAAAATAGAGAAGATGAAAGCTTGAATATGAACACACCTGCATTTGACCGTATCAGCCGCGTTCTGGCTTATATCCATGCGAATCTTAGTTCTGCGTTATCGCTAGAAGATTTGGCGACGCAAAGCTGTTGGTCTCGTTGGCAGCTGCAAAGAGTGTTTCAAGCCGAAACAGGGCTTACCGTGGCGAACTATGTGAGAGAGCTAAAGTTAAGTCAGGCTGCCGAAGAGCTGCTTGATGGAAAAGATCGTGTTATCGATATTGCGCTTGGTCTCGGATTCAATTCAGAAATAAGCTTTAGCCGTTCGTTTAAGCAAATGTTTGGGGTAAGCCCAAGTCAGTATAGAAAAGCAGGCAAAAGAGTAGGGTTAAAAAAGCCGATACAAGTATCAGAAACGGTGAGTAATTCAGAAAATAGGGCGTTAAGCTTTGTGGAAGTACGCATTGATGAAAGAGAGCCTTTCTTAGTGAAAGGAATGACATCAGAAATCAGTGGCTTGTTTTCACTCACGCAAGACTTCGCGCAGAAAGTCCCTCAGCTATGGTCACGTTTAGAAGGTGAGGTTGAAATCCCTGACGCCAACATGCTCCAGTTTATTGGCGTTGTTGACCTGACTCAGTCTTGTTTTGACGGAACCAATATTTACTATTGGGCGGGCGTTGAGCTTCATGACGAGATCTCTATCCCGCAACTGCCTAGTATTATCTCTGATAAGTTAGAGGTGCTGACGATTCCGAAGCAAACCTATGCTGTAGTGAAGCACCGTGGTCCTATAGAGCATCTACCCCATACTCTAAGTTGGTTTGTGCTTAATTGGCTTCCAAATTCAGGTTATCGTGGCGTTGATGGTTATGAACTTGAGATGTACCCATTTGGTTATCAAGCTCATGCTTCTGATGCGGAAATGGAGTACTGGGTTCCTATTATTAAATCGTAGTCATATTTCAGCTCTCCGACTTTCTCCCCCCTTCTCAAAAGCCTTTGTGTTACAAGGTCAAACGCTACTAGGTCAAATGTTACTAGATCAATTGTGTGTTTAATCAGCAATTGACCTAGTTTTACTCAAAATAGGCCAAGTTCTTTTTGAATTTGCACCAAATTGTTAATTATCCCATCTCTAGATACATACAATGCAAATGAGATTTATTACTATTTACAATTAAGCATTGGTACCGAGGGAATCATGACCACTCACACTCGTTTTAAGTATTCATCATTGGCAGTTGCGTTGCTGACTGCGTTTTCAGCGCAAGCATTCGCGGAAGATACCGCTACTTCGGCAGATTTGAATGTAGAAACTATTACTGTTATGGGTAAAGCCTACCGTAATACAGCAACGAAAACCGTTTTAGCACCAGAAGAAACGCCGCAAACACTTAACGTTATCGAAAGCGAACAGATGGAACAACGTGGTGTTAAGTCTGTAATGCAAGCTCTTCGTTATGCACCAGGTGTATCAACCGAGAATAAAGGTGGTGCAGTGGTTCTTAGTGATTGGGTTAAAATTCGCGGTTTTGACTCTACGAATAACTATTATGACGGAATGATGTTGCCAATCCTTCCTGGATGGAACGTACAACCTCAGATTGATCCTATTGCGATGGAGCGTTTGGAAATATTTAAAGGTCCAACATCGGTTCTTTACGGATCAATGCCACCAGGAGGCATGGTTAATATCATCGCAAAAGCGCCTAAGTTTGAAGAGTCTACAAAAATTGGCTTAGCAACGAGTTTAGATAACTTAGTTGAAGCTTCAATTGATACAACGGGTGCTTTGAGTGACAACGTTGCTTATCGCTTGGTTGCTCTGGGTCGTAAGAAAGATACGCAAGTAGACGGCGTTGAGGAAGAGCGCTATGTGATTGCGCCATCAATCGATTGGTATGTGTCTGATAAAACCTTTATTAACTTCAATCTTTATTATCAGAATGACCCTGCACTAGGTCAGAACGTGACACTCCCATTAGCGGCGATTGAATCAGGAAAAGTCTCACCTTCGACATTTGCCGGGGATGTTAATTACAACACCATCAAACGTGATTTCTTGATTACTGGTTATAAATTTAACCATGATTTCAACTCAAATTGGGCATTTCTTCAGAATTTCCGTTATATGAAAACTGACTTTTATCAAGAAAGTACTAGCAGTGGCAATTTTGATGCTTCAACTGGCTCATTAGCTCGTTCGGCATATAGCACCGATGAAAGTTCTACGGGTATTAGTGTTGATAACCAACTATCGGGCTTAGTGTCGACTGGCTCATTGGATCACTATTTACTTTTTGGTGTGGATTATCGAAACACAGAGGGTGATGTAGCCTACGACGCTTTCGCAGGTGTTGATAGCATCAACCTTTACAATCCAAATAACAATAAGCTGAATCCGAATGATTTTACAAAAACGTATTATCAAAATAACGACATTGAAGTGAGTCAGCTTGGTTTCTATTTCCAAGATCAGATGTTGATTGATAATTGGGTGTTCATTGCTGGTGGTCGTTTTGACAAAGTCGAAACAACGACAAAAGTATCAGTATTGGGTGGTTCACCAAGCAAAACGGATACTGATGATACAAACTTCTCATACCGCTTAGGCGCTTTGTACAAATTTGATAACGGTTTATCTCCATTTGCTAACTTTGCTACCAGTTTTGAACCGAGTGTAAAGTTAGATACTAACGGTAATAACTTAGATCCTGAAACCGGTGAACAAGTCGAGTTTGGTCTTAAGTATGACTCATATGAGAATATGATTTCAGGTTCGATGGCTCTGTTCCAAGTGAATAAGAAAAATGTTGGAGTTCGTCCTGATGGCGCTTCACCATGGACTTCAGTTGGCGAGATTCGCTCACAAGGTATTGAGTTGGAAGGACGAGCACAAGTCACTGAAAACTTGGATGTGTTGGCGAACTACACATACACCGATATGGAAATTACGGAAGATAGAAATGCGTCAAATATCGGACAAACACCAGTATTTGTACCAGATCATACTGCAAATGTTTGGGCTAACTACTTTGTACGTAGTGGTGCAATGAGTGGCCTTAGAGTCGGCGGTGGCGTGCGTTATGTGGGAGAAACTGTTCTAAACGATACGTCAGACAAAAATAAAGGCCAAGTACCATCATATACTTTAGTTGATTTGTCTCTAGGTTATGACTTAGGAGAGGTTAACAGCTCGCTTAAGAATGCAACAGCTAATGTCGTTGCAAATAACATATTCAATGAAGAGTATTACACTTGTTGGAATGAGAGCTATTGCTGGTACGGTCAAGAGCAAACTGTAGAATTTAATGTTAATTACGAATTCTAACTAAGTTAGGGTTATCAATTTAAAGCAGCCATTACTGGGCTGCTTTTGTCGTTTGAATAAATATAGAATTTAGATTGAGTAGGCAACAATATGAATTTACAACGAATAGCTTCCCATGTTTCTAAAATAAAGAGCTTGCATATAAAGCTGGCGGTATCCGTATTAGCGAGCGCTTTATCGTTTAATGCGATGGCCGATTACCAAGTTGAAGACAGTGAGGGCGTTAAAACCCTTGAAGCTCAGCCCGTTAGAGTGGCTGCGCTGAACTGGGACATTGCTGAACAAGTGATTGAACTCGGTGTTACGCCAGTCGCGGTCCCTGATATTGCAGGTTACACCGATTGGGTTGTTCAACCTGCGATCCCAGAAAGCGTGGTGGACATTGGCACTCGAACTGAGCCCAACTTTTCTGCTTTGAAAAAGCTAAACCCTGATGTGATTCTCATCGCTTCACCGCAGAAAGATCTTCAGGAACGACTTTCTGAAATCGGGCCCGTGCTTTACTACCAAACGTACAGTGAACAGCACAGCAATGCTGCGGCTGCTATCGAGAACTTCAAGAAGATTGGCCAGTTACTTGGCAAAGAAGAACAAGCGAACAACAAATTGACTGTGATGGATGAACGTATCGCTGTTCTAAAAGCTGAGTTAGACAAAGCGTATCCGGGTGACAAGCCAAAAGTTACTTCTTTCCGTTTTGCGAGTACCACATCGGTGTTTATCTACGGCGATAATTCGATTCCACAATACGCACTCGAAAAGCTTGGTTTTGAAAATGCGATGGATCTTCCTGCGAGTCAGTGGGGCATCAGTCAAAAACGAATGACTGAACTTAAGAACGTAAAGAAGGGCATTGCGCTTTACTTTGAACCTTTTCCATATCAAGAAAAGTTAGACCGATCTCCGGTTTGGAAGAGCATGCCTTTTGTTCGTAACGGTCAATTTAGCCCAGTAGCGGCAAGTTGGAGTTACGGTGGTGCAATGTCGATTTTGTATAACGCAGAAGCTATGGCGCAATCGCTGTTGACGTTAGCGGAGTAGTAATGAAATCCAGTGGTTTGGTGATGGGGGCAGCGCTGTTTTTCGCTTCCCTTGTTCATTTATGGTTAGGGCAATCTGAATTTGGCCCTATCGGTGAGCTGCTCCAGCAAGTTTCACTGATCAGTGACAGCGCGAGATTCAACTCAATGGTTGATGATTCATTCGAGTTGATGGCGTTAGCCTACGTCAACTTGCCTCGCTTGGTCATGGCGATCTTGGTTGGCGGAACACTCGGCACCATCGGTAGCCTGTTTCAACAACTGACACAAAATCGCATGATGTCGCCGCTAACCTTAGGTACATCGTCAGGAGCATGGCTTGGTCTGGTTATTCTGAATGTGGTTGCGCCGATGTTGGTTGCTCAGTATTCAGTTTGGTTCGCTCTGATCGGTGCACTGCTCGCGATGGGGCTGATTGTTTCGATTGTCGGAATCAAAAACATGAACGGCTTGCCAATTGTTTTGGCGGGCATGGCGGTCAACTTGTTGCTAGGGGCATTTGCGACAGCAATTATCCTGCTTAACGACCAGTACGCACAGAACTTGTTTGTATGGGGAGCGGGTGATCTAGGACAGAACGGTTGGGAACAAGTAATTTGGCTGATGCCTAAGCTACTTCCGATCTTTGCCATCATCTTATTGGCGCCAAGAGTCCTGACTTTACTTTCGATTGGCACTGAAGGGGCAGCAGCACGCGGGCTCAATATTGGCGCAACATTCTTTGTATTGATGGCGATTGGCGTTTGGTTGGTTTCCGTATCGATTACCTCGGTGGGTGTGATCAGCTTTATTGGTTTGATTGCCCCTAATATCGCTAGGCATTTAGGTTTTCTAAAGGCCAAATCTGAACTCGTCGCAAGCTGTGTATTAGGTGCGTTACTGCTGTGTGTCACTGACAGCTTGGCGATTTTCTTGGCGCAATGGTCTTTGGATATGATTCCAACAGGAACGGCAACCGCGGTGATTGGCGCTCCAGCGTTGATCATTATTGCGAGAAAGCAATTATCGGCTCAAGATCAGCTGTTTTTCTCGATGCCTAAAGGCCCAAAGTTTATTTCACCTTTGGCTTACTTCTTGTTGGGCACAGTGCTTTTCGGGTTGTTGGCGTTGAGTACGCTCTCACAGCCTTCTTCTGATATGGGCTATTTTGTTATCCCAGACGCTTTTGAATGGTCGATTCGTTGGCCGAGAATGTTAACCGCGATATTCGCTGGTGGCGGTTTGGCGGTTGCTGGCGTAATTTTACAAAGGTTAGTCTACAATCCGCTTGCAAGCCCGGACATTCTTGGTGTGTCGGCGGGCGCAGTTCTGGCGTTGATTTTCAGTAGCCTGTTTATGGGATATTCGATTCACTCCTTGAGCCCGTGGGTTGCGTTTTTGGGCAGTGCGATTGCACTGTGTTTATTGTTACTTCTTGGCAAGAAGCACCAGTTTGCGCCGTCTATTTTAATCCTGACTGGTATCTCGCTCACCGCAATGCTAGAAGCTTTGGTGCAATTCTCTTTAACGCGAGTGGGTGAGGGGAAATACACTTTATTGGCTTGGTTAGCGGGGTCTACCTATCGTGTTGAACCTGAATCAGCAATGATTTTGGCCATGGTGATAACGGCTTCTATCGGGGCTGCTTTACTGTTGAGTCGTTGGGTGACCTTAATTGCGACTGGACGTCAGTTCGCGAGTGCCAGAGGGTTAAATATCAATCTCGCCTACGTGGCATTGTTGTGCATTGTTGCGATCTTATGCTCGGTCGTGACAACCACCATGGGGCCAGTCGCATTTGTCGGCTTGTTAGCTCCGCATATCGCTGCAATGATGGGGGCTCGCTTGGTTCGAGAGCAGATCATCTTGTCGTTTTTAATTGGTGCTGCTCTCATGCTATTTGCAGACTGGTTAGGGCAAGTGGTGGTGTTCCCAGCGCAGCTTGCAGCAGGGACGTTAGTTTCAATTATTGGTGGCAGTTATTTCATCTTCTTGTTACTGAAATCTCGAAGAACATAGGTTCTGTCAAAACAGAGAGCCCTTGATTATCAAAGCTACTGGCAATCAAAGCTACGAATGAAAAGCAGTGAATGGAGCGAACTATCACTGCTTTTTTATTGATGTCGTTTGTGTAAGGGGGAGGTGTTAAGCAACACAGGTCTCGCTTCTTAATGTGCAAGTTTGGCATATGTTAATAAAATGTATAATCTAAAGGTCTGACCACTCATAAGGTAGCCACCATGCCAAACCTCGATCGTATCACTTGTTCCATTGATGAAAACCAAATTGCTACCGTTGTGCTGAATAGACCCGATAAGCTCAACGCTATTGATATGGCGATGTTTGAAGGCGTCAATAATATGATCAGAGAACTCAAAAAGAATAACGAGATTCGCGCTGTGATAGTGAAAGGTAATGGTACGGATTTTTGTTCAGGGCTCGATGTTAAATCGTTATTGAACAGTAAAGTTGGAGCGATGAAGCTTTTGTTCAAATGGTTGCCGACGTTGCCAAATGCGGCTCAGTATTTTTCTATTGGTTGGCGAGAGATCCCTTGCCCTGTCATTTTTGCGATTCACGGGCGTTGTTGGGGAGGTGGGCTTCAATTAGCCAGTGGTGGTGATTTTAGAATCGCTAGCCCAGATGCGAACTTCTCGATATTGGAAGCGAAGTGGGGGTTGATTCCTGACATGGGAGGCGCTATCGCATTTAGAGAGCTGATGCGTAAAGATCACACCTTAGAAATGGCAATGACGGCCAAAGTGATCGACTGTGAAACCGCGAAAGAATATGGATTGGTGACCAAGATTGCTGAAGACCCTTACGCTGAAGCCTATGCGTTGGCACTTGAGTGCGCGAATCGGTCGCCAGATGTTGTCGCTGCTAATAAGAAACTCTACAACAAGACTTGGTGGTCCAGTCCTGGGTTCGCCTTATTTTACGAGACTTGGTATCAAATAAAGGTTGGGTTAGGTAAGAACAGGGCGATTGCTGCTCAACGTGAAATTCATCGAGACAAACCACGCCCTTACGTAGCCAGAAAGTTTAAATAGCGTTTGTACAGGAATAATGGATATTACTTTTGTTTATAGGGCTTTGCGGTAACCTTAGAACAATTTAATGTCTAAGGCTAAATGAGCGCTCTGATGAACAAAACTTTTACTTACTCTCTAACTGCCACTGCAATTTTTACTAGTTTAAATGCTTTCGCAAGTGGTCTATTTTTACAAGAAGCTGTTGTCGCCAATGCCGGTACAACTGGCGCAGGTGACGGTGTTTACTCTCGTTCAGCTGCTGCGATGTGGACCAACCCAGCAACCATGTCTCACATGGGCGAAAGCAAAACGACTATCAATACCATGGCGTTTGACCTTGAGATGAAATATCAAGACAACCAAGACTCTAGCGGTGATGGTAAAGGCCATTCAGTGTTGCCTTCATTTGGTGCTTTCCACGCGCATCAAGTAACAGAACAACTGCACCTTGGTATAGCACTTGGCGCTGTCGGTGGCTCAAGCCTTGATTACGGTAGCGATTGGGCAGGTGCAGCCCTTCTAGAAGAAATTACTCTGACCGCAATGCAAGTGAACCCATCACTGAGCTATAAGCTGAATGACCAATGGTCAGTAGGCGCGGGTGTTCAATTCAGCTGGGCTGCATTCCAACAGTCATCTTCTCTTTTTATAGCCAAGCAAGATACTGACTGGGCTTATGGTTATAACCTTGGTGTTATGTACACACCAACAGAGAAGTTAAAACTGGGTGCGAGTTACCGCTCGAAACTAGAGCACGAATTCAACAATGATGTGAATGTCTTTACTGGCGGTCAACGTTCATTGAATACTGGTATTGATGTACCTGAACTCGTTGATGTCAGTGCAAGCTATGCATTGAATTCTCAATTAGATTTATTGGCAAGCATCCAGTTTCATCGTTGGAGCCAATGGGACAATACTGTTTTGGACCTAGGTACCAACGAAAATGGGGACTTCCCAATTAGTCAAACTCTACAACGTGATTGGGATGATGTTTGGAAATTTGCGGTTGGTGCTGATTATCAACTTAACTCAGATTGGCGTCTAAAAGCTGGCTTCTCTTACGAAACATCACCACAAGACGATCCGTCAATGCAATGGGTTGACCTCCCTGTAGGCGAACAGTACCGCTACTCTGTAGGTGCTTCAACGTATTGGGATGATATCTTGATCGATGTGTTCTACGAATACGCGGACTTAGGTTCGGTTGAGATGAATCGTGATGGACCTACAGGGCGCAACTTGCTCAATGGTTCTTTCGATGGCCGTATCCACTTTGTTGGCGTTAGTGCGACCTTCTAATGACATTACGTACTTTATTACTTGTTGCTGCTGCAACGTTCGGGTCGATGGGGGCTTTTGCTGAAGAGAAGCACCCTGACGACCCGACTAAAATCGTGACCAAAGCGGGCGTTGCTTATAACGAAGATTTGCAGTTCTCAGGCTCTATCGGTTTAGATGAAGCGCGAATGATCAACGCTCGTGTCAATGCGGACGGCGAAGAGTGGCGATTAGGCGGTTCATGGCTGTTGCCGATGGGTATCGTCAACTTCAACTTTAGCCGTTCAGAATACGACAACGATGCTTATAAGAACAACTACAGTATTGGCACATTTATACCACTGAGCTATTTCGATATTGAGCCGTTCGGTTGGCAAATCTTCCCAATGGCTGGTTACAGCTACAACGATGGTGAAGTAGCCGTATTCGATGATGAGAATGTGGGTTCTGATTATGTATTGATGCCGAGCTCGACACATGGTGGTTATATCGGAGCGTTTGGCTTAAAAACGATAACCGATGAATGGTCTATCATGGGCTTTGGTGGTGGTTCAATGGGTTCTGACGATTACTCTGGCTATTGGACTGGCGTTGGTGCGAGTTATAAATTGAGTGATGCTCAATCATTCAATTTCTTCACAATTTTTGCTGAGGATGATTTTGGAGAGAACAACAGTGTTGGTGCATCTTACACCTATGAGTTTAAATAGCTGTTAGCAGGTAGCAATTCGCAGGTGGACACCTCTCGTAAGAACCATTGACTTAGTCCAGATTAAATTGAACAAAGTCGCTTATTAAAACTGAGCGACTTTCTTTTATTTTATTTCCCAATCTTTTTTATCTCTTTCTGCTGCTTTCTATCTCTTTCTCATGTGAGAGTACTGCTCTCTTAATCTAGATTAAGTTTTCCTCGCCTTATTCTCTGTACTATCCGCATAAATCAACGCCCATTCAGTAATGGACAAAAGAGAGTCACTTTGTGAATAAGAAGTGCTTCTCTTTTGTCTTTTAAAATGGGCAAACATAATAAAGATTTAATGAGGATAAGACTTGAGCACTTTGTTTACAGAAACCCACATTGGCAAGATGACACTAAAGAACCGCTTTATGAGAAGTGCAACGTGGGAAAATATGGCTACCGAAGATAGGCATATGACAGATAAACTGTACGCTATCTATGAAGAGTTGGCTCAAGGTGAAGTCGGCCTGATCGTGACGGGTTACGCGAACATCGTTGAAGAAGAAAAGCCGAATGCGGGCATGATGGGTATGTATAACGACTCATTCATTGAAGAGTATCAGAAGCTGACTCAACTGGTGCACGACAACGACTGTAAAATCGTGATGCAATTGGCTTATGGTGGCACCAAAACCACGCATGATCTTGGCGAACGAGTGATCTACGCACCAAGTGAGGTTCCAGAAAAAGGCACTCAAACACTAGGCAAAGCGATGACCAAAGACGAGATCGACTACATTGTTGATGCGTTTGCTCAAGCGTCTTTGAGAGCACAAAAATCAGGCTTTGATGGCGTTGAAATTCATGCTGCTCACACTTACCTGATTAATCAGTTCTTAAGCCCTTACTACAACCAACGTGAAGATGAGTACGGCGGTAACTTAGAAAACCGCATGAGGTTTTTGTTAGAGATCTATACCGCGACGCGTAAGTTGGTGGGTGATGATTTCCCTATCTTGGTTAAGCTTACGGCTTCGGAGTTTTTTGAAGGTGGCGTGACCTTCGACGAAACGCGTATTGTGTGTAAAAAGCTTGAACAAGTGGGCGTGGATGGCATTGTCGTGTCAGGTAATATTCATGGCAAAGCAGACACTATGATTGGCGAGTCGAACGATGGTTTTACCATTCAAGCTGAAGGCTACTTCCACGAATATGGTCACGCGATCAGCCAAGACGTTAATATCCCGGTTATCACGGTTGGCGGCCTGACAGATTTTGATGCTATCGAAGCGATTGCAAACAGCACTGGCATTGAATACTTCGCGCTTTCAAGACCGCTGCTTTCTGAACCGCATTTAGTTAAGCGTTGGAAAGAAGGGGATAGAAGCCCTGTTGAATGCGAACGATGCTCTAAGTGTCGCACTAAGCGCGGCAACTTCTGCGTGGTGAATAAAGACAGAAAAGTACAGCTTGCACGCATGTAGTCGCTGAGCCCAGCTCCAAGCGAGATCTGAAGTTTATAGCTGAGTCTAAGTTTGAGCCTGTGTAATCGCGCAGGCTCTTGTTCATTCCGTATTCCACGAAACGAAATTTGAAACCTTATTAATCACATCTTCCTGTCAAATTGGCGCGACTAAACAGTTACACTACGCCTGTAAATTATCCAACCAAGTTATCGATAACAAACTGAGCAAACTGTGAAATTACTTCCTCTTCTTAAGCAACCTCGAATCCACTGACGCCTCTTTAGTTTTAGCGACTTTGCTATGATTTAAGCGCGATACTCACTATTCGTCCCTGTGAACCCTGTGAACCCTGTGTTTGTGGGCCGTTAGTTTGTGCACCTTGGATTTGCATCGTCGAACACTTTGATATTGAAACGAATAAAACTAAATAGATCATTCAGAGGTAAAAATGCAAAAGAAGCATTGGTCCAAATTCGAGTTGCTGCATGAAGTCGTAACCAACCCCAATATTCACGTAAAAGGTCAACACAGTTATTACAGCGATTGCTGGGATAACGGTTTTGAACAATCGGTAGTGCGTTATTTACACGGCGATGAAGTCAGCCGCCAGTGGGAGCCTCGATGGGAAATCGACGAACTCTATATCGGTGATTATGTCTGTATTGGCGCAGAGGTTGTGATTTTAATGGGCGGCAACCATACACACAGAGTTGATTGGTTTTCACTGTATCCATTTATGGATGTTATCGACGACGCCTACATTGGCAAAAGCGATACTCACATTGAAGATGGGGTTTGGTTAGGCATGAGAGCGATGGTGATGCCCGGTGTGACGATTGGCGAAGGCGCTGTAGTTGCAGCGAATAGTGTGGTGACTAAAGACGTCGCTCCATACAGCATTGTCGGTGGTTCTCCAGCTAAAGTCGTCAGATACCGCTTTGATGAGTTCGTTATTGACGAGCTCATTTCATTCAAAATATACGAGTGGCCCTCAGATAAATTTGAAGCGCTGAAACCGTATTTATGTAACTCAGACTTTTCAAAGTTAAAGCAGGCGATAACGGATTACGACAATTGTTTGTAAGGAGCGTTTTTAAGGTACGGGTTTAGCCACAGATTTGTGTAAAAAGATCTGTGTCATATTTATATTGAAAAACACGTTAAATCAGTCCGTTACCTTGCAATACTGAACATGGTGTACCAATCTTATTTCATAAGCATGGATAAGGATTGTGTATGCCCGTAAGTTCAATGAAAAACAAAGGGGTGGTGGGGAAAGTCCTACTGCCTTCTTTACTCATAAATCTTCTCTCTCTCGCCGTTCCGTTAACGGTTTTACAAATTTACGATCGTATTTTACCTAACCAAAGTTACGGTACTGCCACTCTGTTGTTGGCGGGTGCAGCGTTGGCTGTTGCCATGGAAGCATTGATCCGGTTTGTGCGTACTTGGCTTTTGTCAGCCGCGGCCAGCAATACCGAGAAAGCGACCTATCAAACCTTGGTTGAAAGAGTAACAACGGCTTCATCAGGCCATCTTCGCCACATTGGTGTTGGCGGCGTGGAAGAGGGGCTGGGCTCAGTATCAAAAGTCAAAGATTGGTATTCCGGCGGTGTGATTGCAGGCTTTATTGATTTGCCTTTTGCATTGATCTTCTTGGGCTTGGTGGCTTACATCGGCGGTGAGCTGGTGGCGATACCTTTGGCAGTTTGGCTGATTACTCTCGGAATTGTTTGGTTATCTTCTATTCGCGTTAAAAGTCTAAGTGAAGAAGCTTCCCAAGATGAGCAGGAGCGAAAAGCGTTTTTGATTTTGTTAAGCCAAACCATTCAAGGAATCAAACGTCAGGCTGTTGAGTCTCGAATCTTCAATCAGTTTAAATCCCTCAATAATGTTCGCTCTCAGTCTAAAGCGAGAGAAGAAGAACAGAACGCCTTCGCCCAAGAGTGTATTCAGCTTGCTGCATTAGCCACGTCAGTTTTACTGGTGATTACGGGGAGTTTGTGGGTGTTGGATGGCCAGTTAACCACTGGTGGATTGGCGGCATGTTCTATCTTATCGGGAAGAGCCGTCGCACCTTTAAGTGCTCTGGTTGGGGTTAGAATCAAGCTTAATTCAATACACAGTGCCAATCAGGCAATAGAAAAATTGAGTGACTTATCATTATCGGAATCTTCAGATTCTGAGCAAGTTGAGAACCACTTATCTGACTTTGAGACGTTGGAAATCAAGCAAGCGACCGTTGAAAGATATGGTGAACTATCTCATGCAGATGTCACACTGAATAAAGGTGAGTTGATATTGTTAGAGAGTGAGGGTCGCCACACCAACAGTCATTTATTGTCGTCGATTGCAGGTATTGATGATCTAAAAGCGGGTGAGTGTTTCATTAACGGAGCTGCAGTTTCAATCGCATCCGTAACCAATATTGTGGCCTACTGTGGCGTTAAAGGGCAGTTGGTGTCGGGTACTATTCTCGACAACTTGTGCGGGTTTGACCCTGAGAAAACGCAAAGCGCCAGTGACTATGCAAAGCGTTTGGGTTTAACCAAAGAGATTACTCGATTACCCGATGGACTAGAGACACAAATTGGCCATACGAGTGCTTCTTTGTTGAGTATGGGTAACGTGAAAATGCTCAATATCGCGGCTCAATTGGCAAGTGATAAACCCATAATCATGTTGGAAAGGCCGGATTCTTCACTTGATTTAGATGCCCTTGGGAATCTAGCTAAGGTGTTGGAAGAAGAAGTAACGGCAGGACGCACGATACTGATGGTGAGCTACCATTCGAAGCTTCGCGAATTGGCTAATCGAATCATTACAGTGGAAAGTCGAGCTATTACGGTCGACAGCGAGAGCAATCAGGAGGCCGTCGTATGAATCGTTTAGATATTGGTAACCCTTCAGGTACGAACAACCGTGCAGATACCAGCGGTCGACAAGAGGTGATGAACCATTTAGAAACCGAGAGCCTTTCCGTTCTTAAGCAGTTGGAAGTTAATGCTAATATCCAGTTGTTCGCACATCAATGGGTCGATGAAAATGGGATTGAATCAATCGACGATATGTTTGCCTTGTTCGACAGGCTTGCACTACCTTATCGTTTGGTTGCCAACCTAGATGAAGTTGGCGAACATAAATTAGTATTGCTGGTGCTTGGCGAACATGAGTTGCTCTCTGGTCATATAGAATCGAAACAGTTTATTGCTTTTGATGACAATGAAGACATTACTGATGTCCCTCAGTTTTGTATTGTTATCGAAGGTCCACCACTAGAGAAGGCTTCTCCTGATTGGGTTGGGGAACGGCTGCATGCGTTTCGCCCCATTATTCCTAAATTGCTGCTAGTCAGTTTTATCACTAACTTATTTGCGCTTGCGGTTCCTTTCATCACGATGTCGATTTATGACCATGTGATTGGTGGTGATGCAGGGCATGAGTTGCAAGGTATCGCCATTGGCGCAGCGTTGTTGTTTGTGATGATGGGTTGGTTGAGAACATTACGTAGCCGAGTGTTTGCTTCAGTTTCCAACCGAGTAAGTCGTGAGATTTCTCAATCCCTCGTACAGCGTCTGCTTCGTAATAGCTATGCTCAAAATCACCAAACAGCTTCTTCTAGTCAGCAAAACCAAGTGATGCTGTCAGAGCGTATTTCAGGTGTGCTATCGGGGCCATTAGGAAATGCGTTATTTGACCTACCATTCATTCTTATTTTTGTACTTGCGATAGGTGTTTTAGGCGGGTGGTTGGTACTGGTTCCAGTCGTCTCTTTAATCCTTTATTACTTGCTAGCAAAACGCTCGATACGCTCTAGCAGCAAGCGCTCTATGCAATCGACAGTGGCAGGTACGAATCGTCAAAACATGACTAATGAGCTGTCATCCAAGCTTGCCTTTATTCGCAGTGCTGGATTCTCAGAGCACTGGATTCAACGTTTCAAAAAGGCCAATCTTCTTGCTTCAACAGTGACCTTTAATCAATCGGTTCTCCAGAGCCGGTACACCTCGATTTACTATTTCATTGGTGTGGGGTCGACACTCGCCGTGATGGGGTTAGGAATAGGACTTATTTTTGAACAAGTGATGACGCCCGGTGGTTTGATTGCTTCAATGATGTTGATATCTAAGGTGACTGGCCCAGCTCAGGTGTTGGCAAACAGCGCTATGCGTTTTAATAGCTTTAATCAATCCAAGCTGCAAGTGAACCGTATTTTGTCTCAGCCGTCTGAGCGTGAATTCAGTTACCAGCATCACCCGTTACCTGTGGTAGCGCCTAACTTGAAATTAGACCAAGTGACACTGCGCTATCCCAAACAGAGTCGCCCGGCCTTGAACGGTGTGAGTTTTGATATTGAAGCCGGTGAAATTGTCGCGATTACCGGCCCTTCTGGGAGCGGTAAATCAACATTAATTGAAGTGCTGTCTGGCTTGCAGCCTATCCAAAATGGCATGGTCGAGCTTGAAGGCGTTAACCTCGTTCAATACGATCCGCAGCTTTATCGCCACTGGTGTTTTATTCGAGCCGCATATCCTGATTTGCTTACGCTGAGTATTCGAGAGTGGCTAAACGACGGTCACAAAGTCGAAGATAAGAAAATGATATCTGCAATTGAAATGGTGGGCGGAAAGCGTTGGTTCGAGACATTATCAGGTGGGCTCGATACTTCCATCAGCAGTATTCAGCCGGACAGCCTTTTTGACATGTTGTCTGGCAGCGTCGCGCAGATCCTCATTGATGCAAAAGCGCTGGTTTATGACTACCCAATGTTCTTAATGGATAATCCTGTGCCTGATGCTCACCCAAATGCTAAACGTATATTTGGTGAGTTTGTGCAGTCGAAAAAAGGAAAAGCAACGGTGATTTACACGTCCCACGATCCGGATTTAATCAAGCTTGCCGATAAAGTGGTGGTATTAAATGAAGGTGCAGTGGTTTATGCCGGTCCATTAGAGCCGGAGCAGTCTTCGAAGCAGGAACAGCCTTCAGAGCCTCAAGCTTCTCAAGAACCGCAGTTATCTGAGCAACCGTTATCTCAAGAGCTACAGCCGTCAACTCAAGAGGCGTCTGCTCAAAAAAATGCAGCCCAACAAGAACAATCAAAGTCTAAGCAAGGAGTCGCTAATGACTAAACAATCTATCGAGAAGGGCAAGCGCTACGGTGAACTTGTTGAATCACAAAATACGGCTCGTACATTGGCGCTGGCCACATGGTCGGTTGCCTTATGTGTTATTGCTTTTGCCACTTGGTCTGTAGTCACTCAAGTTGATGAAATCGCCAAAGCCAAAGGTGCTGTGATTCCGGAAGGCGAGAAGCAAGTATTACAAAGCGCGATTGGCGGGAAGTTAAAGCAAATTCTCGTTAAAGAAGGGCAGTTGGTTGAGAAAGGCCAGCCGCTTGTTGAGTTTGATGCCACTTTCCAGCGTACCGCCCTTGAAGAGCTAAAGTCCCAACAAGTGACGCTTCTAGCCAGTGTGGAACGTATGAATGCGCTGCTTGAGCAGCGTGAGCCTAACCTTGCTGAGTTTGAGGTCGATTACCCAGAGATCGTCAGCCAACAAAAAGCGCAGCTGAACGCGCAAAAAGCCCTCTACTTCCAAAAGCGTGTGGTGCTTGAGAAAGAGAGCGAACAAATTGCAGAGCAGCTTCGTAGTGTAGAAAAGGCCTTGCCGAGTTATGAGAAAGAGTTGAATGCGACTAAGCAAGAGTTGAATATACTAGAAAAGGGTTATAAATCGGGCAACATTTCACGCTTACGTGTGCTTGAAATGCGTCAAAAACTGGCCAGTATTGAGCAGAAAATTGAAGAAGCTCGTGGCAAGAAGTCGGTATTGATTAGACAAGCTGACAGTAATGACCAAAAAATCATACAGCTTCTGGCCGAGGCGAAAGCTAAAGTGAGCGATGATCGTTCTAAAGCCGTCTCTGACTTGTCAGCCCTGAACGCCAGAGTACGTTCAAGCCAAGCGAAACTGACCAACACCATGTTAGTGTCGCCGCTACAAGGTTTGGTGCAAAGCCTGCCAAGTACAAAGAACGGAGGTGTTATTCAGCCGGGTGGCACTGTGGTTGAAATTGTTCCTGTTGGTGGGAAAGCCGACTTTAAAGCTCGTTTGTCGCCAAGAGATATTGGTTTTGTGAGTGTAGGGCAGCCGACTCGTATCAAGATTGATGCGTTTGATTACAGCCGCTTTGGGGCGCTAAAAGGGGCGGTTGAGAGTATTTCACCGACCACAAGTCAAAGCGAGCGTGGCGAGATCTATTATGAAGTCGTCGTCTCGGTGGATGTTCCCTATTTCCGTGATAATCCTGAGAGCTTTTCTATCTTGCCAGGTATGACGGGCGAGGTAGATATTACAACCGGTGAGAAGTCAGTATTCCAGTATTTATGGAAACCGATTTATACCAACGTGAGTGTCGCGTTTGGGGAGCGTTAGTTTGTTTTATAGTTAAAAGTTAGAACTTAACCGAACTAAACGACTGTCTTGTATTTCAAGGTGTTAGAATAAATATCAATAGGTTATGGAAAGTTTAACTGCGTATAAAAACATATAACTTTGTCTTTCGGGAGATTCTGTCGCCAATTTGTCGCCATAAAATCTTCTCTTTAATAAGGATAAATTGTTGGAGAGATAAAGATTAAAGTTAATTCGAAGTAGATTCACAGATAGTTAAAACCATCGGCAAGTTCTGGCTAGAAACAATTTAAGGCGTTTGAGTTAATTTTTACGTTTTAGGTTACGCAAAGCAACTTGAAACTAGAAGTATTGGGGGATTTATGGTTGTCTTATCTTCTTGTTGCATAACCAAGTATCAATGCTTTACTACCAATGACTGTATTATATTGATAAAATACCGCGAAACTCCAGAAAGTTGGTAATTATGATAGACAATAACGTACCCAAACTATGAAAGTGATTATTTTATCAGGTGCTGGGCTTTCTGTTCCTTCAGAACTGCCTGCATATGAAGATATTAAAAATACACCTGAATACCAAGCATTCCAAGGAGCTTCACCTTGTGAAGTATTGGCTCTTGTAAAGAAAATTCGGCATCAATATGAATAATTTTTGCCGAATCGAGCACATTACGAATGTATGTATCTCGAAACATATTGTCAATCACTAGGAGTTGAGTTTCTACATTACACTTTAAATATTGATGACTTAATTGAGAAAGCTGGAGGGAGTGCGGTACATCTTCATGGTTGTATAAATGAACCAGACAGTATCGTTCAATGCAAAGATGTCCCTTGTGTAGACCTTTTCAATATTGAGTGGGAAGTAAACGATCTCCTAATAGTACTTGGTGTTAGTAACAATGGTTTTCCTTTAGCTGCATTAGAGGCAAATGCTTTGGCGTCTGGAGCTAAATTTGTAAACTACAACATTGTTTCTAATAGTGAAACTAGGGCGTGTTGATCTTTCGTGAATGTTTTTTGAACAGCATGGTAAAGAGTTATAATTTGCTTCGCCAAAAGTAAAACCATAACCAATACCATGCCAAGAACAATGCTAACTGATAGGGTTCGCTGGGAACTGATACTCCAAGTTATGAAAAGTACAGGTCGTATTTACGATAAAACTGAACATCGAATGACATTTGAAGGAATACTTTATCGAATGAGAACAGGTATTCCTTGGCGAGATCTACCCTCTGAGTTCGGAGAGTGGACTGCCGATTTGCTTTGATTTATCAGAGGGACAACGCCACGATATAGTGCATGCCGAAAGCTTAGTTGAGCAACTCGATGAAGTTAATACCATCGTTTGTGATAAAGGATGTGACAGCGAACCTTTCCGTACTTTTGTTAAGGAACGTGGCGGAGAAACGGTAATTGCTAAACGCAATTACGGACAAGATATAGACAAAGACAGTATGGATTGGTGTCTATACAAGTATCGTCACTTGGTCGAAAATGCCTTTGGGAGAATTAAACATTATCGAGCTATTTCAAGTAGATATGACAAGCTAGAAAGGAATTATGCCAGCATGTTATCGCTGGCATTCATGTTAATGTGGCTACCGATGTATTGTTGAACGCGAAATGTACAGCAAAGATCAACACGCCCTAGTTAATGACCAATTTAGTTCGTTGGAGCATTTCCATACAAAATACCCGTGTCATTACCTAACACCCCTGCAATGTAATCTTTACCGTTGTGCTTAACCGTCAAGAAAACCCCGTTGTAACTGCCATTTAGCGCTGATTGCGAGCAAGAAACGGCACTTGCGTTATCTGCATTAAAGTAAGATCCATTACGAACCAATTTACCTGTAATTGTACAAACGCCATTAACGACATATGAACCATCTGCGTTAATCGTCCACGTACTACCATCTGTTGTATTGGTATGAGTACCGGTGATTTGGGCAAGAGCTAATGAGTCAGTTGTTTTATTCATTGAGTAAACAAGGTTTGACCCGCTAACAACGGCTGTTAGAGTTGCAATATTGTTTGTAAATTTAGCATGCATTAACTGAATTCTTTCTTTCACAAAAACATTGTTGCTAGTAAAAGATAGACCTCTAGTTGTCATCGATGTTTCTGTCGTGGTCGCACTATCAACAAAGTAAACGATGTTGTTCGCGAAGTCACCCACAATTAGGTTGTTCTTAGATCGCTTTGAGTCAACAAGCATGACGGTCAAGTCAGTCGGGTTAACGTATAGGCCATTACCACTAAACGTTTTTACTGTTGCACTCGGTGCCGCTGACGAACCACCGCCACAACCTACAAGTACTACTGAAGCGAAAACACCTAAAATGAAGCCTTTGTTTTTCATTGTGATTACTCTTTATTATGTATAAAGATCTTATCATATCTAAAAATAATAAATCCCGCAAAGTTGCGAGAGAACCGGCGACGCTGACGGATCCCCTCATATTTTCCCTAGTCCTGCATTGTGTGTGAGCCTTTGATATTCGAACATGATCTGCACCATCAATACTGGACGTTACGTTAAGCGACTTTGTCATTACGTTAACTACGGACTAGGTGATATAAAGGTATGAATCAGTTAGTTGATACTTAACGGTGTACTCTTAAGAACTAAAGCTTTTAATTTTCCACTCTTGGAAGGCGTTGTTGCCTAAATCAGTTGAACCTTTTTCGAGTCTTGCGATCTGATCCTTTATGATGGTTAGAGCGGTGGTGACATGGGTAAGGCAAAAAAGAAGATAACTAACTGGGCGGAGTACAATAAGGCTCTGTGCAAACGGGGCTCGGTTACGTTCTGGATAGATGATTCAGCCGTAGATGCATGGCGATGCAAAGCCCATCATGGTAAGCGTGGTAGAGGCTTCCAGTACTCTGATACAGCGATTGAAACTGCATTGATGATTAAGGGGATATTCTCTCTACCATTGCGGGCTCTTCAAGGTTTTATCGACTCTATCTTTGAGCTACTGGAGGTTCCACTGACGCCCCCTGACTACACGTGTATCAGCAAACGCTCGAAGACAGTTCAGGTCAAATATCATAACAAATCCAGAGGAGCTATTCGCCATATCGCTATTGACTCGACTGGTCTCAAAGTCTTTGGCGAAGGTGAGTGGAAGGTGAAAAAGCACGGCGCCGAAAAACGCAGAACTTGGCGCAAACTGCACTTAGCCGTTGATGTAGAAACTCATGAGGCCATTAGTGCAGAAGTCAGTCTTGTAAGTGTTGGCGATAGCGAAGTGCTGCCAACATTACTCAACCCTTTACGTAGAAAGGTAGATACCGTATCTGCTGATGGAGCGTATGACACAAAAAGTTGCTATGAGACCCTGCAAAATAAGGGCAGTACTCCGTTGATACCGCCTCGAAAGAATGCGGCGCTTTGGGAAGAAGGGCATCCCAGAAATGAAGCAGTAAAGGCTTTGAAAAACGGAACAATAGCGGAGTGGAAATCTGAGTCGGGTTATCACTATCGCTCAATATCTGAGACCGCAATGTCTCGATATAAAGGACTAACCAGCGGTAAATTGAGCTTGAGATGTTATAACGCTCAAGTGGGAGAAATCATGGCGAATGTCAAAGCTATAAACAAAGTCATAGGACTAGGTATGCCTGTTCGAAGCTAACGGTGAGTCAAATATGGCGTCGTTGGTCTTTAAACCGATTTGATCAACAACGCCGTCGTATTGACTAAAAAGCATGCGAAACGGGGTGCCTCTATCTCCATTGAATTACGCAACAAAGCCACCTCAGATGACAATACTTCGGCGCACTTAACAAAATTAACCTTTATTTATAAGTGGGCATTAAGTATTATTGATAATATTAATAATAATTGATAATTAAACATGTTAAATAATGTATCTATAAAAAACAAAATTCAAATGACAATCGGTCTAGCGGCTATGCTTATGTTATTGTTGGGAGGATTCGAACTCTACATTCAACAAGAGCAGAGACTTGAAGAAAGGCATGATAAACTGCAAGCGCAAGTAGAGACTGCGGTATCCTTAGTCCAACACTTCAGAACCAATGAGTCTCTAAATATAGAAGACGCTCAAACAGCAACAAAAAAAATATTATCAGACCTCAGATACGATGATGACCACTATTTTTGGGTAACCAATACAAAAAACAAACTAATTATCCACCCGAAAAGGCTGACTTCTATTGGCCAAGATATGACTAACGTTCGAGATAGTAAAGGTAATTATCATTGGCGCGAAATGTCTCGTATTGCTAAAAACAATTCTTCAGGTTTTTTGAGTTACACATGGCGAGATCAGCAAGGAAAAGATAAAGATAAGGTTTCATATGTGTATTACATTCCAGAATGGGATTGGATTGTAGGATCGGGATTATTCATTTCTGACATCCAAGAAGATTTTCACAAAAATATCATACAGCAAAGCGTTTTATTAGTAATTATTATGGGGATCTTGTTTTCTATTAGCTTCTTTATCGGCGATAGTATTGTAAAACCAATCGAACAATTAGTTGAAAACCTCAAGATCATCGCGAGTGGCAATTTAACAACAAACTTCCAACAGAACCGAGAAGATGAGATTGGAGAGCTAAACCGAGGCCTTTGTCAAATGCAGACTACCATTAGAGGTACCTTAATTGCTGCGCAAAGTACAGCCGATAAGGCAAGTCTTTTATCGGAAAGCATAGCCTCTTCAAGTGAAGAAACCGCTCAAAGTTTAGCATCTCAGAACTCACAACTTGAGCAGATGTCAACGGCAATGAGTGAAATGTCAGCAACTATTAAGAATGTAGCTATCAACGCCGAATATAGCTCAGAAAAAACCAGTGAATCCTCGCATCAAGCACAAGCCAGCAGCCAAAGTATGGTCACAACACTTGAAGATGTTTCGGCAATCTCCCTCTCTATCGATGAAACAACACAGTTAATGGCGACCTTGAAACGCGGTGTAGATAATATAGGCCAAGTTGTGCAAGTTATCCAAGAAGTGTCTGAACAAACAAATTTACTTGCACTGAATGCCGCGATTGAAGCGGCGCGAGCAGGAGAACAAGGTCGTGGTTTTGCTGTGGTTGCCGATGAGGTTCGCAATCTTGCAAGCCGAACTCAAGATTCTACCAGTCAAGTTCAATCAACGATTAACGAGTTACTCTCTAGTACTTCTGAAGTGCTTACTGTCATGGAAAGTAATAATGCAAGTATTAGCACCTGTGTAGAAACAGCTCAACATACAAAAGACACACTAGTATCTATGGTAGGAAGCCTCAACGAAGCTAATGATATGGTCGCTCAAATTGCCGCTTCCGCTGAACAGCAAGGCATCGTTTCAAATGAAATGAGTGAAAATGTTAGTGTGATTAATTTATCAGCAAGAGAAATTAATCAAGCTAGTGTACATATGGCATCTCAAACTCAAGAGATGGCAAGTGCTGCCGAAGAGCTTAAACAACTATTGACATACTTTAAGCTGGAATAATCCGACGCACCTTGGTCTATATCGACACCTCTCCCCCGGATATAGACCAATCTATTTGCTCGTTAATATTACTAACAGAAGGTTTTTTTTCAAAACCAAAAGACAAAGTCATCAACCTACGATCGATTAACTAAGTTTACTTAAATACTTAGACTAATAACCAAGCTGTGCTAAAGACTTAAGTCTGTTGTTGCTGAGTCAAAGGTCTAGGTTGATTAAGTGTTTTTGACTGACCTCAAAGAGCAAAAAAGTGTGTTATTCACTCTACTATATTGGAGATGTAAAGATTAAAATCAATAAAAACATAAAACTATCAGTAGATTACAGTCTTTTAGATGTATTCAAGAAAGACTGTACCAAGTCACTACTAACTCCAAATAACTGTGTCTCGGTGATGACTCAACAAGAAAAACTGTCATTTTTTTTCTCTATCGTAAACCAAAGTGCAAACGCCGTTGTTATTACAAACGTTGACAGGGACATTATCTACGCCAATAAAAAATTTGAAGAACTGAGTGGCTATGCCCTATGTGAAGTTCTTGGCAAGAACCCAAGAATATTGAAATCAAACAATACCCCAGTCGACAGCTACCGCGATATGTATCGCACATTACAGTCGGGAAGTTCTTGGAAGGGTGTATTTTTCAATAAATATAAAGATGGCCCCGAGTATATTGAAGAAGCTGTTATTTCTCCGATAATGTGCGATATAGGAGAAGTTATTTGTTATCTTGCAGAAAAAAAAGACATTACAGTTCAAAGGGCTATGGAAGACAGCGTACGGAAATTGACTCATTTTGATAGTCTAACGGAACTGCCTAATCGGGCCTACTTTATCGAAGAAGCCAAGAGGATAATGGACTTTCAACTAGCTAAAGATAACTGCTTTACGATATTGTTTGCCGACTTAAACCGATTTAAAGAGCTTAATGATAGCAGAGGCCACCTTGCTGGTGATATGGCGCTAAAAGAGGTAGCTAGACGGATTGAAAACGCACTTCCGTCTGGTGATTTAGCAGCTAGAGTTGGAGGGGATGAGTTTGTTGTGATTCATCGAAAAGCGACACAAGAAAGCACTGCGCATTTAGCTGCCCAATTGGTAGCGGCACTGAGTCGACCTATCCCGATAAATATAGGACAAAAAGCTTTTCTGGGTGTTAGTATCGGAGCAGCCACATGGCCTTTGGACGGTGAAACATTGCATGATGTGCTCTCACATGCAGACTTAGCTATGTACGAAGCTAAGTCGACTGATCGGGGCTTTGTCTTCTACACGGAACAGATTGGCACACACTATCATCGTGAATTGGAGTTATCGCGCAGGTTAAATCAGGCTATACACGATAAAGATCAGTTTCATCTAGTCTATCAGCCAAAATTTTATACAGCCAGTACGGAAGTTGCAGGGGTTGAAGTTCTGCTTCGCTGGGACGAGCCTGAGCTTGGTATCATTAACCCTGGGGAGTTTATTCCTCTTGCCGAGAAGTATAGGATAATGTGTCCTCTCGGTAAGTGGGTCATCAAAGCCGCTAGTAAGCAATTTCGTCAGTGGCAATCAGAGGGTAGAGTGTTGCCAGGTAGAATGGCTGTGAATATCTCCGTTCAACAATTAGAGCAACCTGAGTTCTTTGAGAGCATTATAAGTATGATTTCAGAAGAGGGACTCTCTCCTTCCATATTTGAATTAGAAGTGACAGAGTCGGTATTGATGAGTAACCCAGAAAAAACAATGCGCGTGTTGCAAAAGTTAGAACATGTAGGATTCAGTATCGCTATCGACGATTTTGGTACTGGCTTTTCGTCTTTATCGTACCTCAAAAGAATTAACGCAAAGGTTTTGAAAATTGATAAATCGTTCATTGAGAGTTTGGCGACCAGCATACACGACAAAATGATAGTGAAATCTGTGGTGGACTTAGCTCAGAATCTGGGGTTATCCGTTGTGGCTGAGGGCGTCGAAACTGAGGAGCAAAGGCGTTATCTTGAAGAGGTCGGGTGCGACATGGTACAGGGCTACTACTACTCAAGACCACTCACCGCAGAAGAATTAATCCGAAAATTTACTTTTAAAACTTTGCTTAAGGAATGAACAATGACTGAGCATTCTTCTCCATTTTTAAATACTTTCTATTTGAGAGTGTTATCTGTCGTTCATGAAGGTTTGTCGCAAAGTTATGAAGAAGCACAAGCGTACTGATTTTTATATGAAATTAGGCTGATTTCGAGTGAAGCTGTTCCCAAACAGATAAGCTTTCAGGATTGTCAAGCAGTCCATTTTTAATTATCGACCGGCTTTGTTGCGTAATTAAATTTAGAGATAGAGCCAACCCGTTTCGCGTATTTCTTAGTCAATACGACAAGTTTCAGGCATACCTAACCCAGTAAGCTTGTTTAACGCTTTTATCATCGCGTAAGTTTCACCCACCTGGGCATTGTAATTTCTTAAGCTCAGTTGCCCTCCTAGCAACTGTTTAACTCGATACATCGCTGTTTCTGAGAGTGAACGTTTGTGGTATCCATACCGCTCTTTCCAATACTTATTTGAGCCGTATAATTTCTGGCAACCCACGGCGAGATTTCGAGGGTGACCACGCTCCCAGAAGGCTGCCCCTTCTCTTGGGGGAATAAGCGCAATGGCTCCCTTAATCTTAATAGCAGCGTGACACGCTCTCGTGTCGTAAGCGCCATCACCAGACACCTCAAGGATACTTCGGTGTGTTTGTTTCAGTAAGTTCGGGAGTACTTCTCCATCTGTAACCGTCGATAAACTTAGCTCGGCGGCAATGATCTCATGAGTGTTGGTATCGACGGCAATATGAAGCTTTCGCCAGACTCTACGCTTGCCATCCGTCCCATGTTTTTTGACTTTCCATTCACCTTCGCCATAAACCTTAAGGCCAGTAGCATCAATAGCTCTAGGTGCTGTATCGCTCCTCTCGTTTTAGTCTTAAATGAAACCTCAACTTGCTTGGCTCTACGACTGATGCAGGTGTAATGCGGACAACTTAACGGTACATGGGCTAACCTAAATATCGAGTCGATAAATCCTTGAAGCGCTCTCAATGGCCTAGAAAAAACTCGTTTCACCATGAGTGCTGTCGTGATAGCTAAATCACTGAACCGACGCGGCCTCCCGCGCTTATTCTGTTTACTTTGCGCCCACCCGCTTATTGCTTCTTCATCAATCCAAAAGGTCAGAGAGCCACGGTTAATGAGTGATTGGTTGTTTTATAACGAGGCTTGGGCATAGAGCTACGAGGAGGGTGGAGGTAGCTGATCAGATCGTAGGTTCTTGATTTAGCTACATTGAATTACGCAACAAAGCCTTATCGACCACAGCTCCACCCCAGGCACTGATTTATTTTACCTTTCACTTTTCGATGACTTTGCTCAACTATATTGTTCAGATATTTAATTTGACACACTTCAATCAAGTTGAGTATTTTTCCCATCAGCCAGAGTTGAACATTGACATTATGCAACGCTAACGCGTTGGCACCACTCTTATCGCTAACCACTTTTCCTGGTAAACCATTATAGCAGATTGCCTTGGTAAAGAAGGCGCGAGCCGCTTTCTCATCACGGCGTTTGCAGAGTGAAAAATCAATGAAATGACCGTGCTTCTAACGACTCGAGAGTAATATTTCCACTGACCTTTGACGTTAATGTACGTCTCGTCCATTCACCACGAAGAAGCGACTGGCTTCTTTATTTACGTGCCTGGTGCTCAAGCAGGGGAGCGTATTTAATGACCCAACGGTTCAATGTTGAGTGGTCAACACTGAGGCCGCGCTTAGCTAACAGCTCTTCAATTTCATGGTAGCTCAGTTTGTAGGAAATATAGTAACGAACGGACTGCAGTATGATCAGAACCTACCACCCTTGTTCGCGACAAACCCCCTAGGAGAAGGCAATGCCAACCTCACTTGAGAAGAAGAGATTTGAGTTCCATAATAAGATCGTTTGCGGGATAATTATCGATTAAAGAACAAAAGTCTTCTTCTAATTGAAGATATTTAAAAGCACGATGTCTCAAATTCCGTCTATCTTCTTCACCAAGCCACTTACTTTGGATAAAGGTACACTTTAATTCCAGCTTTAGGTCATCCATATGCTGTCCTTCTTGCCCAGTTAAAGTTTGATATTCCTCTTGTCAGCATCAGCAACTTTTTTAATTTTGACTTTAAATCCAACAGGCGACATGGTGAACGCGAACTGTTCGAACACATCTTCAGGAGCTTGCTGAGGCTCTAACGTAAATTCATTAAATAAAGAATGAAACGCCAATTTTATTTCCATAATAGCGAGTGAACGACCCGGACAAAGCCTTGCCCCCCCGCCAAATGGTTGAAGGTTCGAAAATGACGCCCCTTTTTTATTTATCCAACGATTAGGATCGAACGACATTGGATCTTCAAACAAATCGGGATCAAAACCGTTAGCATGCAGTATTACGAAAACAGGCGTGCCTTTTTTTAGGTTCATCGCGGCTTTCCGGGGAAAGCCGCTTTTATCTTCAAGAAG